>JAUIKE010000293.1 GCA_030430845.1 Bacteroidia bacterium
CTGAAAAAAGAAGGTTTTACCATAAAAAAAGGAGTGGCAGGTATGCCCACTGCTTTCGTCGCTGAATTCAACAATGGTGGGCCAGTCATTGGATTTCTGGCCGAGTACGATGCTCTGCCGGATATGGCGCAGGAAGCAGTTCCCAATAGAAAAGTTATAGCCGGCCAGGCGGCCGGACATGCCTGCGGGCATCACCTGTTTGGAAGCGGGTCTGTTGCCGCAGCGGTGCATGTTAAAAAGTGGTTGGAGAAAACGGGTACTCCGGGTACCATCCGCTTGTATGGTACACCGGCTGAAGAAGGTGGCGGCGGGAAGGTTTATATGGTCCGGGCCGGACTGTTTGACGATGTGGACGCCGTGCTGTCCTGGCACCCAGGCTCCGAGAACAATGCCGATGCGCGTTCTTCCTTAGCAGCCGTGTCTGTGCGTTTTCGCTTTTCAGGCTTGTCGGCCCATGCTGCAGGCGCTCCCTGGCGCGGGCGCAGTGCCCTGGACGGCGTTGAGGCGATGAACTATATGGTGAATATGATGAGAGAACACATTACCCCGGATTCCAGAATTCATTATGCTATTTTAAATGCTCCAAAGGCACCTAATATCGTACCGGCCTTTGCGGAGGTGGCCTATATCATCCGCCACCCGGATATGAAAGAGTGTAAAGATATGGTCGAACGGGTGATCAAGCGTTCAAAAGCCGCTGCCATGGGCACCGAAACAGAAGTGGAACATGAGATCATTACCGGGTATTTTAACAAGCTTCCTAACAAAACATTGGCCGACCTGATGCACGCGAACCTCCAAACTGTCGGAGGCGTGCAGTACGATGAAGAGGAACGCCAGTTCGCGGCCAAGATCATGGAAACCTACGATGCCGAAGGCAAAACCCCTGAATCTGCCCAGGACATCAAGCCTTTCGAATTAGTCGAAAAAGGACAGGGCGGCTCTACGGATGTGGGAGACATCAGCTGGGTCTGTCCCACTACCGGATTGAGTGCCGCTACCTGGGCGCCGGGTACGGTGGCGCATAGTTGGCAGGCCGTGGCAGCCGGCGGTACCAGTATCGGCCACAAAGGGATGATGGTAGCCGCCAAAACCCTGGCACTGACAGCCATGGATCTTTACCTCCAACCGGAAAAATTCAAATCGGCTAAAGAAGAATTGATCGAACGGCGTGGGGTGGATTTTGAGTATGTGCCACTGTTGGGTAATCGGCCTCCGCCTCTGGAGTATAGGGTAAGTAGTAACTAATCTAAGTTGAGGTACTCACACCTTAAATTTTAAAGCAAAGGGTAAAAGAGGCTTCGGCATATGCCGAAGCCTCTTTTACCCTTTGCTTATCAATCATTCATGCCGAATAGCTTTAATTGGATCTGACATAGCTGTTTTTATCACCTGGTAGCTTAAGGAAATAAGCGCAATACCAATGCTGATGAAAATGGCCAAAACGAATGAAGAAAAATGGATTTCGGTACGATAAGAAAACTGCTTTAGCCAGTCGTTGATCACCCACCAGGCAAGGGGTAGAGCAATCAGGTTGGCAATGATTACTAGGAAGATAAAATTCCTGCAGAGGAGGAAATAGATATTGATCACCGAAGCGCCAAGGACTTTTCGAATGCCTATTTCCTTTATTCTGTAGGTCGAAATGATCGCGATAAGACCGTACAGCCCAAGCCCCGCAATAAAAATTGCCAGCCCACCAAAGAATGAGATAAGGCGTGAAAATTGCCGGTCACTTTCATACTGCCGGTTTAAATTGTCGTCGAGGAAAGAAAAATGGAAAGGCAGATCAGGAGCGATTTGTGCCCAATCTTTTTGCAACTCAGCAATGAGTTGGTCGACCTCTTCAACAGAACCAACCCGTAGAATGATATTCTGCATCCGGGTTCTGGGCACCGTGATCACCATTGGTTCAATAGGGTCGTGCAGGGAGTGCATGTGAAAATCTTTTACGACCCCAATCACTTCTCCATCTATGTTGGTGTTTACCTGCAATTTCTTTCCCAGGGCGTCTTCCCAGCCCAATGCCCTTTGGGCTGATTCATTTATAATAATCCCTGTTAAAGTATCTCTGGGATGCGAATAAGAAAAATCTCTCCCCTCAATAACTTCTATTCCAATGGTGCTACAATAGTCAAAATAGCCACCCATCCAATGCATCGCAATTCCTGCTTCAGCGCCTGCTGGGGTGATGGGCACAGAACCGTAATCACCATTAATCACGTCTCCGGCCGTGATGCTGATAACTTCAGGGTGGCGGCTGAACAATTGTTTTCCCAATTGGAATCTATCCAGGAAGTCATCCGTTCTCATTTGCAAGGACACTACATGCTCTCTGTCAAAACCCAGGTCTTTATTTCGTATGAATTCCATCTGTTGGGATACCAGCAAGCTGGAAATGATTAAGCCAACCGTGATGGTAAATTGCAACACCACCAGTACTTTTCGGATGTTCATCTCCTTACCCCCCGACTTGATCTTTCCTTTCAAAACATTCAAGGGCTTAAAGCTCGACATCAAAATGGCGGGGTATACCGCGGATAATATCCCCAATGCAAAAGTGCCGCCCACTAAGAATGGAATCAGAATCAAATAATCCTGGTAACCAAAATCTAACTGCCAATTGAGGTAGTCAAAAAGCGGAACGCGGCATAGCTCAAACAGAAACAAGGCTAAAAGCACACTCAGGGTCGAAACGGCCAGCGCCTCACTTGTAAATTGAATGATCAAATTGATCCTTCGGGCTCCCAAAACCTTTCTCATTCCTACTTCCCGCGCTCGTCGGATGGAACGAGCGGTGCTAATGTTCATGAAGTTAAAACCAGCGACCAAAAGAATCAGAAAAGCAATGGCGAGAAGGCCATAGATATAGGAAAGGTTGCCATGCTTATGTTCGCTGGAATTCATCATATCCTTCGACTGGAAATAGACGTCAGGAAGTGCTTGCAAATGATAAGAAGCCCTTACTGGGCGGTCGGTGAAGACATGACGTTTCACAAAGTCGGCCAGCTTTGGGTCAAAGCTAAGGGGATTGACTCCCTCCTTCAATAAAACATAAGTGTGAAAGGAGATCCACCCCCAACTTTCCAAGGTCACGGGATAGCCGAATGGGACTCTGAATGTTTCAAAGGAAATCAGGAAATCAAAATTTAAATGTGTTTTCCTGGGGTTTTCTTCCAGCAGACCGGTGACCTGTAAAGAGGTTTCCTGGTTCATCAAAATGCTTTTGCCGATAGGATCTTCATCACCGAAATACTTTCGCGACATTTCAGGGGTTAAAACAATGCTGTTGGGCTTCGACAAAGCTGTAGCGGGATTCCCTTTCGCCAATGGAAAAGAAAAAAGGTGGAAAAAGTCCTTATCTGCATAGATTACATCATCTTCATAAAACTGATGTACGCCTGATTCGAACACCACATTATCAGTATACCGCAATCGGACTGCTTTTTCTACCTCCGGAAACTCTTGTGCCAGTGTCGGTGCCAAAGGCGGACCCACGGTAGCCAAAAGACGACCTGTTTCACTATGGGGCCTTTCATCATTGATCACCCGATACACCCGGTCACCATGCTCAAAGTAGGAGTCTACCTGCAGTTCGCGCTGAACATATAAAAAGATCACAAGGGCGCTGGCAAAGCCCAGGCTCAACCCAATGATATTAATGGCCGCACTTATTTTATCCCTTTTTAGGTTGCGAAAACCTACTTTTAAATAGTTTTTTAACATGTCGAGTGAAACTGATATTGAAAAATTAAAACGAAATTCCTTGAGGACAGAAGGGCGAAACAATTTTAATACCTCCCTTCGATATTTCCAATGTGCGTATTTCATTCCTCGCGCTTCAACATCCTCCTGCAGCATTTCTTCCAGATCACCTGCCAGTTCTTCATAAAAATCAGGATGGCAGAACCATTTGAAAAACCGATGGAAGTATTTGGGTGGCTTCATTTTGTTCATGATTCCTATACGATCTTTAGGGAAAAATCAGGTATGGCCTGCCATAATTGATCTCTCATTTCTTTGGCCTCCTTGAGGGCAACTTTCCCTTTGTTCGTAACCGTATAGTAGCGTTTTCTCCTTCCTCCCCGTTTGGCATTGGCGCCGCCCATTTCAGAAGTAATAAGGCCCTTTTCCAGCAGCCGCGTCAGGGCAGTATGTAAGGCGCCTCTGCTGCAATCCCTGTTGAGTCGGTTTTTCAATTCCTTCTTGATCGATACTCCATAAGCATTATCATCCAGCACAAGTATGGTCAGCATAACGACTTCCTGGAATTCTCCCAAATATTTTCCCTGCATAGGTAGATTATTTGTTTCTTATTCGAAGACCTTATGAAGATAGGATTTTCATTTTAATAAGAAAAGAAAGGTCGAGAGATAGGCCGGTATTTAACAAATCATTTGGAAAAAAGGAGCTTAGCTGTCAATTGTGATATCCAGCATTAACATTTTTGACTGCCTTTTCTCTCCTTTTCCTTGCCAGTTCCATAAATAAATTTACTTTTGCAGCTTCCAAATTTTAGGGGCTGTGGGGTTGTGTGAAAAGTCGTTCCTCCATCGGCCGCCAAAGGCTTGCCGACGGCAGGGCGTTTTCACACCCCCCTTAAAATTTTGTTTAGGAGGTCGTTTGAATAAAAAAACGAAGTTTTTTTATTCAAACGACCTCCTAAAAGAATATTATTGGTTGGGGAAAAAGGCCGACCATACGGTCCGTACGGCAGGACTTTTTACACAACCCCACAGCCCTCATAACCACTTTTACTGCCCTTAACCATCTTATCTTTTTAACTCAAATTCATCCAGGGGGATATTCCCCATTTTAGATAAAGGAAGTCCTTTTAAGTAATCGCTAAAAGGACACAGAACAAGTATTGTAATCAATGAAAAAGTATCTCAACCTTTTTGACTTTAAACAAAAAGTAGACTATAAAACGGAAGTGCTGTCGGGCTTAACGGTAGCGCTGGCACTTATTCCGGAAGCAGTAGCCTTTGCCTTTCTTGCAGGCTTGTCGCCCCTAACGGGACTGTATGCCGCTTTTGTACTTGGGATTGTTACGGCCGTCTTGGGCGGTCGTCCGGGGATGATCTCCGGTGCTACCGGGGCCGTAGCGGTTGTTTTTGCCTCTTTGTCTTTATCCCATGGGGTAGAATATGTTTTTGCCACCGTTATTTTAGCGGGCATTATTCAGGTGACGGCCGGATTGCTCCGCTTAGGAAAATTTATGCGATTGGTGCCCCATCCGGTGATCTTCGGATTTGTGAATGGATTGGCTATTATCATTTTTATGTCGCAGCTGGACCAGTTCAAAGATGCGGCCGGCAATTGGCTGACCGGTATGCCCTTGCTTATTTTATTGGCCCTGGTTTTTCTGACCATGCTCATTATCTGGGGTTTACCGAAATTGACAAAGGCCATCCCTGCCACCTTGGTCGCTATCCTGGTAATATTTGGGGTGGTAACGGCCTTTAATATTGATACCAAAACGGTTGGAGATATGGCTTCAATCAAAGGAAGCTTCCCTCCTTTTCATATTCCCATGGTTCCTCTGAACTTGGAGACCCTGGTCCTGATTTTCCCATATGCACTAATCATGGCCGGCGTAGGATTAATCGAAAGTTTATTGACCCTCAACATTATTGACGAGATCACCGAAACGCGAGGTCGCGGAAATAAAGAAGCGGTGGCTCAGGGAATTGCCAATATGCTGTCGGGTGTGTTTTCGGGTATGGGAGGCTGCGCTATGCTCGGACAAAGCCTGATCAATATTTCTTCGGGAGCGAGAGCCAGATTATCGGGTATTGTAGCGGCCGTTATGTTGCTGGTGTTCATTATGTTTGGTTCGGGTTTGATTGAACAGCTTCCTATGGCCGCTCTTACCGGGTTGATGATCATGGTAGCCATCGGTACGTTTGAGTGGGCCAGCCTGAAGGTATTTAATAAAATGCCCAAATCGGATGTTTTTGTCATGGTCATGGTTACTCTTGTGACGGTGATCTTACACAATTTGGCTTTAGCCGTGATCGTAGGGGTGATCATCGCTGCCCTGGTTTTTGCCTGGGACAATGCCAAACGCATTCGGGCCAGAAAGCGCTTTGATGAAAACGGGGTGAAATATTATGAGATATACGGGCCGCTGTTTTTTGGTTCCGTAGGAGTTTTCAACGAAAAATTCGATGTCCTGAACGATCCGGAAGAAGTGGTGATAGATTTTGCGGAAAGCCGTGTAGTGGATATGTCGGCTATCGAAGCCCTCAATAAAATAACAGAGCGATATTTGAAAGTAGGCAAAAAAGTACATCTCAAGCACTTGAGTAAAGATTGTCAGACATTGTTGAAAAATGCCGAAAAGGTCATTGATGTTAATATTCTGGAAGACCCCAAATATAAAGTGGTGGTAGATAAGGTTTAGTTATATTGAAGGGCGAATCCTGACGTTTACCGTCGGCATTCGTCCTTCGACCCTCGACCTTCCTAATATTTGTGCTTCCCTCTCGTCCAGCCCGCCACATTCAAATAGGTCTCTCCATCTTCAGCGGCCGGCTCTTCCAGCTGAGTCCCCATACTATCATTCCATCGATTGAGGTATCCGAAAAGCGCCACTACCCCCAGGATTTCGACGATCTCTCCGTCATCCCAATGCTTTCGCAAATTGTCAGCTATTTCGTCATCTACTGCATTAGGAATAGAGGCTGCCGCCACCGCAAAGTCAAATACCGCCCGTTCGGCTTCTGAGAAAGCCGGGTAGGTTTTGTATTCCCAGATGTGATGCAGCTTGTCTTCCTCTGAGCCATAACGTGCGGCAGCCCGGATAGCATGGGCTTCGCAGTACCGGCAACCTGCCGTTCTAGAAGCGAGGTAGGCTAGTAGCCGCTTTAATGAACTCGTTACTCTTCCTTTATTTTCCATCACGGCCTGATTCATTTCCAGAAAGGCGCTGGCAATTCTGGGCCGGTGCATCATGGTAAAAAGGCTGTTAGGCGTAAAACCGAGGGTTTCTTCATAAAACTGAGCCATTTCTTCGGCTTCTTTGTTGGCGTTGCGATCCAGGGGGGATACAAGTGGTTTTTTCATTTTTTTATTTTTCAATTTATAATTTGGTCACGTTGGTGGTCGTCTCATGTTGGTGGCAGTCTCTGACTGCCTTACCGAATTCAAGCCAGTCTCTGACTGGCTCTAACCACTGTAATGTAATAGTTTTAAATGTAACGAAGGTTTTTAATAGCAGTCAGAGACTGCCAG
>JAUIKE010000294.1 GCA_030430845.1 Bacteroidia bacterium
GAGTTAACGAATTTTTGTCTTCCCCGAATTTAGCCTTTTTCGGCTGTTTTCGGGGAATTTTTACCCAAAAATTAAAGGCCAACTACCTCGTAGTCAGCCTCCTTTGTCTTTTCAGGGACGCCCTAACTACAGTGCCCATCAGCCTTTATCAGCGGCTTTATAAATTAAACAAGTCACTCTGCAAAAATTGTTTTTAACAAGGATCGATATCATGCTCAGAAACGCTATTCGTACTTTCTTATTAAGTTCTTTTTTTCTTTTTATTATTCAACCTACCTTTACTCAGGCACCAACGGCCACCATCCGGGGCACTGTTCGCCACGCTGCGAACCAGGTCCCATTGGAAGGAGCTACCCTCTACCTTTTTCCAAAAGATACCTTTGCCATAAGCAATCACTCAGGTGAGTTTCAATTTGACAACTTACCCATCGATCAATACCAGATCAGAGTCAGCTTTATTGGCTTCGATACGCTTCTAATACCCGAAATAAGCACCAAGGCAGGCAAGGCAAGCGTCCTGGAAATTAATCTCCGGCACGGAACTACCCAACTCGGAGAAGTGATCGTCCGGGCTAGTGCCCTATCTGTTCTGACTCCTTTGAGCACACACACCCTCAGCATTGAGGAAACCCTGCGCTTCCCGGCTACTTTTTTTGACCCGGCCCGGCTGGCTACTTCTTTTCCGGGGGTAGCCAACCTCAACGACCAGGCCAACGGCCTCTCGATCCGGGGGAATTCTCCGAATAGCCTGATCTGGCGGCTGGAAGGGCTTGAAATCGTCAACCCTAATCATACGTCCAATGCAGGTACCTTCGGCGACCGCATTGCCCAATCTTCCGGCGGCGTTAATATGCTGAGTGCTCAAATGCTCGATAACTCTGTACTTTTTAAAGGACAAATGGCCCCCGGTGCCGGCAACGCCCTTGGAGGCATCATGGACATGCAGCTTCGATCAGGGAATAATAAAAAAAGAGAATACACCCTACAGGCCGGACTGATCGGCGTAGATGTTTCTACTGAAGGACCCCTGAGTCAACAGGCAGGCTCCTCCTATTTGCTTAATTATCGTTATTCAACTATTGGCTTATTGTCCGCCATGGGACTGGAACTGGGCGACGAGGCGATAAACTTCCAGGACGTGTCCTTCCACCTCGATTTCCCCCAAAAGAACAATGGCCGGATCAAGGTATTCGGCATGGGAGGAATTAGCGAAAATATCTTTGAGGCCGATCGGGATTCCAGTTTGTGGGTGTTTGATAAAGACCACTTTGATATCTCTTTTTATTCAAAAATGGGAGCTCTGGGAGGAACAGGTATGTGGCCGGTCGGGCGATATGGCTTACTCAAGACAGGTTTGAGTTTCTCCGCTTTACAAAACGAACGAATGGCTGATCTCCTTGATGACGATTTGGAGGCGATAAGACTTGAGGAAGATCTGCAAGAGCAGCAACTCCTGTCGGCATTTGTCGAACAGAATTGGACGGCTCCCGCCTTCGGGACTTTCACGATCGGCCTGCGGGCGAATGCCCGGCGATACCGGATTTTTTCTAATGATCAGGGCCAGGTGAATGCTCAGGGAAAGGACGCGTTTTTATTATTTCAACCGTATTTGAATTGGGATCGGCCGCTGACGGAAAGCATTTCTATAGCGAGCGGCATTCATCTGTCGTATTTTTCCTGGGCAGGAGAATGGAGTTGGGAGCCCCGTATGCAATTTAGGTGGACACCCAGCCCTGAGCATCAGCTCACCCTTGCTTATGGTTTGTATAGTCAAACACAGCTTCCACAGATCTATTTTGCAGCTGATAGCTCTACAAATTTTCAATCTCTCAAGAGCAGCAAATCGCATCATACGGACCTTTCCTACGCCTGGACAATTCACTCCGGGCTTAGGATGGAGCTCAACCTTTATCACCAATATCTTTTTGACATCCCTGTACATGCAGAGGAAGACCATTCTTTTTCAGCTATTAATTTGCTGGATGGATTTGTTGATTTCCCCCTGATAAATGAAGGTGTTGGCCGGAATGTAGGAGTAGAATGGAGCCTTCAGCGGTTTTTTACAGATGACCATTACTTCCTGATTTCAGCCTCCTGGATGGATGCACAATACCAGGGAAGGGATAGCATTTGGAGGAGTAGTCGCTATGATGTGGGGTATACCTTTAGTGCTCTTTATGGGAAAGAATGGCGTTGGGAAGCCCGGAAAGAGCGCTTTAAAAAATTAGGCATTAATGTCAGGGTAGGGCTTTTAGGAGGCTTTAAAGAAACGCCGATCGACCCGCTTGCCTCCAGAGACTTGGGAAAAACAGTTTTTCGGGAAAATGAAGCCTTTAGCATGCAACAGGATCCTTTTTCAAGAGTGGACCTACGTTTTTATTACACGATAAATAAAAAAGGCTTTACCAGTACTTTGTCCCTGGATATCCAAAATGCGGCAAATACAAAGAATGAAGCCTTTCGGTATTACGATGTGTGGCAGGAGCAGGTGGTTGTGAAAAACCAGCTGGGAATTATTCCGATTTTAACGTATAGGTTAGAATGGTAAGTGGAGAATTGGCCATTTCCCCACTTACTATTCTATAGTCTTGTATTTACAATACTATTAAAGGCAGAACCAAAAGTATAAGAAATCCCCAGGCCAAATTCCGTTGTAAAATCAGTAGCGATCTGACGTTGGCGAAGCAGAATGTCTTCGAGAGAGGATTCTCCGGCCGGCAAAGTGATCAAGTCGCGAATGAACTGTACTTCCGTATTGAATCGAATGGAAAAACCCTGAAAGATCCTTATATCTATAAAACCATCTAGCACCAGTCTGTTTTTATTGAAATCATGCATATAATTAGAGGCCTCCAGGGAAGCAAATAAATTTCCCCAGGGCTGGCGAAAACGAGATCGGAGGGTTAGAGACTGGCGGACCAGGCCTTCCCTGAATTTGCCATAGATGGTTGGCTCAATGTAGTCATTCTGTTCAAAATTCATGCGATAAACCAGGGTGATCTCCCTTCTAATAGCTTCAACATACGGATAGATACTGTATTCAAGGGCTGGGCTTATGTTGTAGCTGAAATCTAAATTCCGGTAGGTGTCATAACTTATTCCACTAAATAAACCGGCCGACCAGTGATCGGTCAGACTTTTAATGGCTTCTGCGTTCAAGAAATGCCTGTTACGAGTACTGATAAACTGTTCTTCATCGCTGTCAAAAACACTTTGCTCATAATTGACCTCCCCACGCGCTCGCCACTTCCATGCCTCTGTCACCCGGTCAGCTCGAGCGCCAAATTCTACGCTGATACTTTCCCGCTGAGATTCTTTCTCAAAATTACCAGAACCGTTCACGCCGAAGATCCAATAATTCCAGGGGTCGGTAGCGGCTACGGAGGTTGCTTCTTCTGTGTTCACTTCATAATCCACTTCAATGCCGATTTCCTTATCCAAGCCTGATTTCAGTAGATAAGGAAGTAATCCTGCCTCTATTCTTTTCAACAAACCTTCTCTTATTTCATCCCAGGTTTGGTTGGGGTTGGTTTCGTACACCAGACTTTGATTGAGGCCTTCGAAGCCTCCTTTTCCGGTAAATTTTAATTCATACACATTACCGCCGTTTCCTGCTCCAATTCGAGTAATAAAGGCCTGAACATCTGCCAGGCCCTGATCCCTCACGTGATTGAGGTATTTGATCTCTTGCCGGATATAACTCATGTCGCAGCCGCGATCACAATTGACATGCAGGCTGATAGGGCCGGTTCCCGGGTTTTGGGCAAAAAGAAATAGTGGGAAACATAAAAAGGTAAAAAGAACGAATAGGTTGAATATGAGTTTTTTCATGACTAGTCGACTAAGTTTGGTTGTGGTAAGGCTGGAATTAGCTATAGGTATGCCCGTACGGGCATACCTATAGCTAATATTTCTGTACACTTTTGTAAAAAAAAATCAATATTGTAAAAAAAATCAGGAATTAAAGTTCGTTTTACAAGGATTAACAAAGCGTTAAGATGAAGATAACCAATTGGATACTCAGCTTGGTGTTTGTTTTGTTTGCCGTGGTTCAACTCAATGATCCCGATCCATTGAAATGGATCATTTTATATGGAGGAGTTGCCGGTATTTCCATTATGGCTGCTATGGGAAGATATCATCGGTATTTATTGCTGGCCGCGATGAGTGTTTGCCTGATCTGGATTATTACGCTCCTCCCTGATATTGCCGATTGGGTTCAACGAGGTATGCCTTCCATAGTCGGAAGTATGAAAGCAGAGACACCCTATGTCGAGTTGGCGAGAGAGTTTTTTGGTGTGGTGGTTTGTGGAGGGGCGCTGGCCTGGCATTGGTTCTCGGGTAAGAGGAGGCGGTTGATTTAAGGCTTTCCTGCAATAGGTTTTCAACATTAATACCGGATGGACTGTTGTAAATGAGTCAAAAAAATACTTTAGGAAATCATGTCCCTACTCACCTTTACCGAAAAAGGAATTTACTGTGAAGCCGGCGATTTTTACATCGACCCCTGGAAGCCGGTTCCAAAAGCCCTGATTACGCACGGCCATGCCGACCACTCGCGCTATGGGCATCGCCAATACATTGCCACCAAAGCTTCCCGGCCGGTGATCAAGCATCGGCTGGGCCCGGTGAATATTCATGGCGTAGACTTTGGTGAGGAGCTAAACATTAACGGAGTGAAGGTGTCCTTTCATCCTGCCGGCCACATTATCGGCTCAGCTCAGATCCGCGTTGAGTACAAAGGCGAGGTTTGGGTCGCCTCGGGGGATTACAAAACCGAAGATGACGGCCTGGCCACTGCTTTTTCTCCCATAAAATGCCACACTTTTATTACCGAATCCACTTTTGGTCTGCCTGTCTATAAATGGAAGCCCCAGGAAGAAGTCTTTCAGGAGATCAATGATTGGTGGCGAAAAAATAAGGAGGAAGGGAAAGTTACTTTGCTGACCGGCTATTCTCTCGGTAAGGCCCAGCGTCTGTTGCAGGGCCTGGATGCTTCGATCGGACGGATTTACACCCATGGGGCCATCGAAAACACCAATGAGGTGCTTCGCAAACAAGGCATTCCACTGCAAGAAACGGTCCGTATAAATAAGGATGTCAACAAAAAAGACTATATCGGAAACCTGGTTTTGGCGCCTCCTTCAGCTGCTGGTTCTACCTGGGCCAAGAAGTTTAAGCCCTTATCAATCGGTATGGCGTCCGGCTGGATGACACTTCGAGGAGCACGACGCCGTAGAGCGGCCGACCGGGGCTTTGTACTGTCGGACCATGCGGATTGGGATGGCCTGAATGAGGCTATTGAGGCTACCAGGGCGGAAAAAGTTATTGTGACGCATGGCTATACAGATATTTTTAAAAAATGGTTGATCACCAAAGGACTGGAGGTGGCAACGGAGAAAACCGAGTTTGAAGGAGAATTGTCAGAATTGAATGAAGAATAGATAATTCGCATGACTCATGTTTCCTTTTTATTATGAAGTTATTTGCAAAACTTTTTACACAATTAGATCAAACCACCAAGACCAACGCCAAGGTCGAGGCCCTGGCCGACTATTTCTCTGAAGCAACTGACAAAGACAAGCTATGGACCATCGCCATTCTTTCACACCGGCGGCCACGGCGCACGGTCAATACAACCTTACTGCGTCAGTGGGCCTCTGAGTTTAGCGATATTCCTCAATGGTTGTTTGAGGAGAGCTATCATGTGGTAGGGGATCTGGCAGAAACGATCACCCTGGTTTTACCCAAAAGAGAAAAAGCAACGGACCAGTCACTCAGCTATTGGATCAACTACATCAAAGATCTGGGGAATTTGGAGGAAGCCGAAAAAAAAGAACGGGTTCTGGAAGCCTGGAGCGGCCTAAACCGGCCTGAAAGATACATTTTCAATAAACTGATCACTGGAAACTTTAGGGTAGGACTTTCTCAAAAACTGATGGTCCGGGCTTTATCCAAATATACTGGTATAGAAGAAAACCTGCTGGCTCACCGTATTATGGGCAATTGGTCGCCGGATGAAAATACTTTTGAAGACCTTATTTTATCCGAAAACCCGCTGGATGATATTTCAAAACCCTATCCTTTTTATCTGGCTTATGCTCTGGAGGATCAGCCTGAAGACTTAGGGGCGGTCACTGATTGGCAGGTTGAGCGGAAATGGGACGGCATACGCGGGCAGATCATTGTGCGGGAAGGAAAGGTGTTCGTTTGGTCGAGAGGGGAGGAACTGGTCACCGATAAATTCCCGGAATACCACGAATTGGCTAAGGCCATACCAGATGGAACGGTACTGGAT
The DNA here is from genome assembly GCA_030430845.1 of Bacteroidia bacterium. Classification (GTDB taxonomy): domain Bacteria; phylum Bacteroidota; class Bacteroidia; order Chitinophagales; family Saprospiraceae; genus JANQPA01. The sequence goes on from JAUIKE010000294.1 coordinate 6,299, forward strand.
GGAGAAATCCTTAGCTTCAAAGACGGCCAACCCTTAGGATTTAATACGCTTCAAACGCGGATTGGGCGGAAAAACGTATCAAAAAACATTCTTAAAAAGGCTCCGGTCGTATTAATGGCCTATGATTTACTGGAATGGGAGGGGGACGATTGGAGGGATCAGCCGCTACGGCGACGTCGGGCTCAATTGGAGCAGTTGGTGGATAAACACGATACGGGAGGAATTCTAATGCTTTCCGAAGTTCTGGAAGCTGACAACTGGGAAGAATTGGCTCAGGAGCGCGAAGATTCCCGCAAGTATTTCAGTGAAGGTTTGATGTTAAAAAAGAAAGATTCGGTGTATCGTTCCGGGCGCCGGAAAGGAGACTGGTGGAAGTGGAAGGTAGATCCACTCATGATAGATGCAGTAATGATCTATGCGCAGCGGGGGCATGGCCGGCGTGCGAATATGTTCACGGATTTCACCTTTGCTGTTTGGGACGGCGAGCAGTTGGTTCCTTTTACGAAAGCTTATTCGGGTTTGACCGATAAGGAGTTCAGAGAAATCACCTCTTGGGTACAGCGCAATACGGTAGAGCGCTTTGGCCCGGTCAGGAGTGTGACACCTACACATGTGTTTGAGATTGCTTTTGAAGGGATCCGGGCTTCCAGTCGCCACAAGTCGGGAGTGGCCCTTCGCTTTCCAAGGATCAGCCGATGGCGGAAGGATAAGCCACTGAATGAGGCCAATACGCTGGAGGATTTGAAGGCGATGTTGAAGATGTATGGAGAGTAAAGTGAATTAACATGAGTCATGCCCTATTTTTCAAACGAGGATTTAGAAAAAACGACCATTCAACTAAACTTTGATTTTCAATTCGTTGTCCGTTGTTCGTTGTTCGTTTAATCGCGAGCAACGAGCAACCAACAACGAGCAAC
>JAUIKE010000059.1 GCA_030430845.1 Bacteroidia bacterium
TATTCAATACCCTCGCTCAGGAATCCATCAACATTATTTTGATCACGCAGGGTTCTTCCGAGCACTCCATCAGCTTTGCCATTCAGCCTCAATATGCCCTCAAAGCCAAGCGTGCTGTAGAAGCTACGTTTAAAAATGAGATGAGTCAGGGCAGTATTGATCCGGTCAAGGTGGAGAAAGACCTTTGTGTAGTAGCCATCATTGGAGAAAACATGAGATACCGTACGGGTATTGCCGGCCGTCTGTTTCAGGCTTTGGGTAAGAATGGTATCAACATCGTAGCGATTGCGCAGGGTTCATCAGAACTGAATATTTCAGTAGTAGTAGATAAAGCCAACGAATCGAAGGCGCTCAACTCCTTGCACGATGCCTTCTTTTTATCTGATATTAAAGAGCTGCATTTGTTCATCGCCGGAGTAGGACTGATCGGTAGTACACTCTTGAGGCAAATTCGGGAACATGCCGACTTTCTGCGGACAGAGCGTTCTTTAGCCTTAAAAGTAGTGGCATTGGCCAACAGCCGGCAAATGGCCTTCAATCCGGAAGGCATCGACCTGGATAATTGGAAGGACGAATTAGGTCAGGCGACGCAGCCAATGGATATGAACCTGTTTGTTCAGCAGATGAAAACAATGAACCTGTCGAACGCTATTTTTATAGACAATACCGCCGAAGAACAGATTGCCGATTATTATGAAACCATTCTGGATTCCAGTATATCCATTTCCACTCCGAATAAGATTGCCACTTCTTCTTCCTATTTGCGATACAAAAGGCTGAAAAAAATCGCGGCAAAGCGAGGGGTACAGTTCATGTATGAAACCAATGTCGGGGCAGGTCTTCCTGTAATTTCCACCTTGAATGACTTGATAGTGAGTGGTGATCAAATCCTAAAAATAGAAGGAGTCTTGTCTGGTTCGCTGTCTTTTATTTTCAACAACTTCAAAGAAGGCGTTTCTTTTCATGAGATCATCAAAAAAGCCCAGGAACTCGGATACACAGAACCGGATCCCAGGACGGATATTAATGGGGTAGATGTCAAAAGAAAATTGGTTATTCTAGCCAGAGAAACGGGACTGATGTTAGAACCAGACGAAGTTGTGATTGAAAACATTTTACCTAAAGCCTGCCAGGAAGCCCCTACGGTGGAGGCTTTTCTGGAGGAAGTAGAAAAAGCGGATGATGTTTTTGAAAAGATGAGGTCGGATGCAGAAAAAGAAGGGAAAGTGCTTCGGTACATTGCTAAACTTGAAAACGGCAAAGCCAGTGTAGGCCTGCAGGCGGTGGATGAAAGCAATCCGTTCTATGGCCTGAACGGTAGTGATAATATGATCGTATTCACCACTGACCGCTATAAAGAACGGCCTTTGGTCGTCCGGGGGCCAGGTGCCGGCGGCGAAGTTACGGCAGCCGGTGTTTTTGCTGAGATCCTCAAGATTGGAAATTACTTGATTTAAAATACCACAAGAGCTTGTGAAAAAAGAAGTAAAAGTTTTCGCCCCTGCCTCCGTAGCTAATGTGGCGGTGGGATATGACATATTGGGTTTTGCCCTGGAGCGCCCCGGTGATGAGATAATCGTTCGCTTTGCTGACCACGAAGGACTCCAAATCAGCAAGATTACAGGTGACAATGGAAAGCTGCCTTATGAGGTACAGAAAAATACGGCTGGGTTTGCAGCACAGTGTTTATTAGAACATCTAGGTGAAACGAAGAGAGGGATTGAAATGGAGATTCATAAAAAGATGCCTTTCGGAAGCGGTCTGGGTTCTAGTGCAGCCAGTTCTGCCGCAGGAGTCTGGGCAGTGAACGAATTATTAGGCACTCCATTAAGTAAAAGAGAAGTATTACACTTCGCTGTTTTAGGAGAACAAATTGCGGATGGAGCTTATCATGCCGATAATGTAGCCCCTGCCCTATTGGGTGGCATGGTCCTGATTCGTAACAACAAAGAACTGGACGTACATCAGTTACCCGTTCCGGATGGGCTTGTGGCATCGGTCGTTTATCCTCACATAAAAATATTGACGAAAGATGCCCGTGGCGTATTATCGCCCAATCTTCCATTGCCTAAAATGATCCAGCAATGTGGTAATCTGGCGGGAATGATCATTGGTTTGTACCAGTCCGACTTCTCACTTATCGGTCGGTCCCTGAAAGATGTAGTCATTGAGCCACAAAGAGCGCAACTGATTCCCCCATTTTACGAGGTAAAAAAGGCTGCTTTAGCAGCAGGAGCATTAGGGTGCAGTATTTCAGGCGCGGGGCCTTCCATTTTTGCTCTGAGCCAGGGACGGGAAAAGGCGGAACATGTTGCACAGGCGATGGCGCAGGTATTCAATAACCATCAGATCCCGGTGGAAGAATTTGTATCCTCGGTCAATCAATCAGGAGCCATTAAAATCTAAAGAACATTCGACATGAAACTATATAGCACCAAAAACAAGGCACATCTCGTGGACCTCAAGGAAGCGGTTCTACGTGGGCTACCTCCCGACAATGGGCTTTATATGCCTGAGCAGATCCCTCAATTGCCACAAGAATTTATTAAAAACCTGGAAGACTACAGCTTTCAAGACATCGCTTTTAGGGTATGTAAAAACCTGTTTCAGGATTACATCCCTGACAACGACCTGGAAAAGATCATTGAGAATGCCGTAAACTTTCCGGCACCCTTAGTCAAGCTTGAGGAGCAGATCCACATTTTAGAATTATTCCATGGCCCTTCTTTAGCCTTCAAAGACTTTGGTGCTCGCTTTATGGCACAGTTGATGAGTTATTTCAATCGGGGGGAAGATAAGGAACTAGTCATATTAGTTGCTACCTCAGGCGACACAGGCGGTGCCGTAGCAGCCGGATTTTATCAGACCCCGGGCATCGAGGTGGTCATCCTCTACCCTTCCGGTAAGGTGAGCAATCTGCAGGAAAAACAATTGACTACACTTGGACATAATATTACAGCCCTGGAAGTGGCCGGCACTTTTGACGACTGTCAGGCGCTGGTGAAACAAGCATTTTTAGACAAGGCACTCACGGGAAGTATCCGCCTAACTTCGGCCAACTCCATAAATATTTCAAGGCTTGTACCACAATCTTTCTATTATTTCGAGGCATATAAGCAGGCAGCAAAAGAACGGCCTATCAATTTTTGTATCCCCAGTGGGAATTTTGGAAACCTCACTGCAGGCCTGTTAGCTTCAGCCATGGGCCTTCCTGTTAATCATTTCATTGCCGCCACCAACATCAATGATGTGGTTCCGGAATATTTAGCATCAGGCATATTCACTCCTCGCCCTTCTTTACGCACCATATCCAACGCTATGGACGTCGGCAACCCAAGCAACTTTGCCCGTATGCTCGATTTCTTCAAAGAAACCAACGAACGTTCCACGTGGAACAATATGCGACAAAGAATCAGCGGATATGCCTTCACGGACCAGGAAACGGAAGGAGCCATTAAGGAAGTTTTTCAGAAACACCAATATATCTTGGATCCACATGGAGCGGTTGGCTATCTTGCTATCAAAGAGCATTTGAAAGAACAGCCTGGCACAACCAACATTCTTTTGGAAACGGCCCACCCTACTAAGTTCATTGATGATGTAGAAAGGGTAATTGGCCATAGCATAGCCTTACCGGAACAATTAGAACAGATTAAGGACAAGCAGAAGGATTCGGTGAAGATGACAACTGATTTTGTGGCTTTTAAGAATTGGCTACTCCAGTCTTATTGATCTGGCCTTTAATATTATTACTCCATTTTATTTTGAGTAGGCTCTATTCAAATTAGAGTCAAAAAACGTCGCTAGTGACCTGGTGACTTGGAGTCACCAGGTCACTAGCGCTTTTCTTTTCTTACCACAAAGTTACCCCCCATTTCCCAGACTTGCCAGCAAGTGTCCGCTTTTGTCCGAAATTGTCCGCTTTTTTGAATATGAATTTTGACTAGCTGTTTACATGGAACTTTTTGGTCTTTAGGATAAACTTATTGCACCTTTTTATCGTTCAAAGCCAATGTCAGGTTTTACTTTTGCTTATCTAGCTTAACTCAATGTTTCACGTGAAACATAAAAAAAGCTCGACAGAGTAATTATTAGGCAAAAATAATTACAAACTATTTACCTGACTAGTATTCCACATATGCCCGTTTGAAGTATATTTGCGCTAATTTTTTTAATTACTGAAAAATAGTCATGCTTGATTATACTAATGCAGCTTTAGTTATTGACCGGGCAAGTGGCCCGTTGAGCGGTAATGCAGCCTGGAAGAGCCCATCTAATATTGCTATAATCAAGTATTGGGGTAAGCATGGTTTGCAATTACCAAAAAACGCTTCAATTAGCTTTACCCTGACAAACGCCCATACCAAAACCAATATACAATACGGCCCAAAATCGACTAAAAGCAAAGAGGTTCAACTTAGTTTCTTTTTTGAAGAAAAAGCAAAACCAGCATTTCACCCAAAGATTCTCCAATTCATTGAGCGAGTAAAAGACATCTTCCCCTTTCTGTATGAATTAGATTTGGAGATCCACTCCAGCAATTCTTTCCCCCACTCGGCAGGAATCGCTTCCTCGGCATCTAGTATGAGCGCCCTTGCGCTGTGTTTTTGCAGTATGGAGCAACAACTATTCGGGACACTACCGGACAGAGATGCATTCCTGAAAAAAGCATCCTATGTTGCACGCTTAGGCTCGGGTAGTGCTTGCAGGTCAGTTTTTCCAAGTGCCTCAGTCTGGGGTCAGCATACTGATATACCTGGATCGGACGATGAGTACGGTATAGGAGTTGAAGAGCAATTACACAAAGTATTTCATTCTTTCCGGGATGATATACTCATTATTAGTCAATCAGAAAAAGAAGTATCCAGTACATTAGGGCATGCACTGATGGACAGTAATCTGTTCGCAGAGCAAAGATTTCTACAAGCTGAAAAAAACATGTCGGCCCTCCTACCCGCATTTAAGGAAGGAGACCTTGAGCGCTTCGGTGAAATCGCAGAAGCAGAGGCATTGAGCCTGCATGCCTTAATGATGACTTCCACGCCCTCATTTATACTAATGGCACCAAATAGCTTGGAAGCCATTAATCGCATAAGAAGATTTCGCCGAGAGACTCAATTGCCCGTTTATTTCACTTTAGATGCAGGGCCTAATATTCATCTTCTATACCCTTCCGATATTGAAAAGCAAATAAGCATATTTAAAAAAGAGCAATTGGAAGAATTATGTGAAGGAAATCGAATTTTGGATGACCAGGCCGGCCCAGGCCCTGAAAAGATAAATCTATGATGAAGTGGTTGCAAAAGATCAATTTTCTGGTAATGGGTATGTGTCTTAGCCACTTTGCCTGTTCACAATCTAATACAAAATTGACCGGGCTTGTCGAAGACCAAAATTTCGACAAAAAGATATCAGATATGATTTCTAGAACAATTCCGGTGATTGGTGTAAAAGAATTAAATAATATTCAAGACGAAGTTATTATCTTTGACGCTAGAAAAAGAGAGGAATATGAAATCAGCCATATTCCCGGAGCAAAATATTTAGGATACAAAGAATTTTCCCCTGAGCGATTAAATGGTATTCCAAAAGAAAAAAAAATAATACTATATTGCTCTATAGGATACCGAAGTGAAAAAATAGGAGAAAAGCTTTTAAAGCTTGGTTACACGAACGTATATAATTTATACGGCAGTATTTTTGAATGGGCTAACAGAGGATATCCTTTGTTAGATATTAATGGAGACAGCGTACAGAAAGTTCATACTTATAATAATTCTTGGAGTAAATGGATCCACAACAAACATGTAGATAAAGTGTGGTGATTTTACGTAAATCAAAACTATCTTCCTATGGTAGATTTATTTGAAAAATTTGAAGCTGACCGCGGACCACTTGGACAATACGCACACCTTGCGCATGGTTACTATGCTTTCCCTAAACTGAGAGGGGAAATTGGCAGCCGCATGATGTTCAACGGTAAAGAAATGATCATCTGGAGCTTGAATAGCTACTTAGGATTGGCCAACCATCCCGAAGTAAGAAAAGTAGACGAAGAAGCTTCCAGAGACTGGGGCCTTGCCTACCCTATGGGCGCCAGAATCATGTCTGGTGAATCAGATTACCACGAACAACTTGAAAACGAACTGGCCGAATTTGTCCAAAAAGATGCAGGCTTGTTACTCAACTTCGGATTTCAAGGTGTCGTCTCTATCGTCGATACACTGCTTAGCCGCCACGATGTGGTTGTGTATGATAAAGATTGTCATGCCTGTATTTATGATGGTATTCGCCTTCACATGGGCAAGCGCCTTCCTTTCGAACACAATGATCTGGAAAGCTTCGAGCAACAGATCAAAAAGGCCAAAATGTTTGCCGAAAAATCCAATGGTGGTGTATTAGTCATCACAGAAGGAGTATTCGGTATGCGCGGCGAACAAGGTATTCTCAAAGAAATTGTTTCTTTTAAGGACGAATACAAGTTCAGACTATTTGTTGATGATGCACACGGTTTTGGTACATTAGGTGAAACAGGTGCCGGCGCCGGAGAAGAGCAAGGTGTACAAGATCAAATTGATCTTTACTTCAGTACCTTCGCTAAGTCAATGGCCAGTATCGGCGCTTTTGTAGCTGGTGATAAAGATATCATCAACTACTTGCGCTATAACCTGCGCTCCCAACTGTTTGCCAAGTCTCTTCCGATGCCGTTTGTAATCGGCAACCTGAAAAGACTGGAAATGCTTCGTTCTATGCCCGACCTGAAAGACCAACTCTGGAGAGTAGTCAACAAGCTTCAGTCCGGTTTGAAAGAAGCAGGCTTTGACCTCGGCGGTACTAACAGCTGCGTTACGCCTGTGTTCATGCACGGTACGCCATTCGAGGCAGCTAACCTGGTTCACGATATTCGTGAAACCTACAACATCTTCTGCTCCATGGTTATGTATCCAATGATTCCGAAAGGAATGATCTTGCTGCGACTGATCCCTTCAGCCGCTCATACAGATAAAGATGTGGAAGAAACCATTGAAGCATTTAAAGCAGTATCGAAAAAACTGAAAGCCGGTGAGTATGAAGGCGAATTGAAATTTGCCGTTTCGCACCAGCAGTAAACAGGAAATCTTATTCCATACCATATAGTAAAGGCCTTTTCTGATGCATCAGAGGAGGCCTTTTTTGTGCCCCTCCTATTCTGCTAAAAATCAGATCCTATTAAATCCCTAAACATTCACAACTAATTTTTCTTATATTAAACAAATATTTCACCCCTTTAACCCTCGTTTAATTTCTTACATCGCAATGAATACCTGGTTAAAATGAAAATCTATCGCCACCCTTTCGTTCAAGAAACTTTGGATCTGCATAAGCATATATTGCAACATCCGGACTCTTACCAAACCGTAAAAGAACTCATTATTCTACTAGCCGATAATCTGTATAATCAACTCAAAAACGGAGATCCTAAAGCTATAAAAGTTATCCAAACCTTCCTGCCGGATTATCACAAAAAAGCAGTATCCGAAATCCCCAACGCAGGGCTCGGCCGGGAAGATTGCCAAATGGCTATTGCTAAAGAATATGGATACTCTAACTGGGAAAATGCTCTGTCCGAATCCGATCAAGCATTTGACAAAAGCTTCGAAACCGCCATCAACCTGCTAGTGAACGGCCACCTCCAGGAACTTCAAAATCTACTCGATAAACAACCCGAAATATTACAACAACACTCTCCTTTCTGGCACAGTGCCGGCCTCATCCATTATGTTGCCTCCAATGGCGTCGAAATTTGGCGGCAATCTGTTCCGGAAAACCTCGTCGAAATCACATCCATGCTTATTAGTCATGGAGCCAATCCTCAGATGCCCAACAACATTTATGGAGGCTCCAATCTTATAAACCTTATCGAGACCAGTGGTCACCCCAACCACACCGGCTTAGCCGGCCCACTCATTCAACTGATTAAGTCACATCAGCAGAGCTAAAAAACAAATACTGACAATTTGTCATTATTAATACTTGAATTAACGACACTTTGTCTTAAAAAAGCTATTGGCATTCCATTTGAAGTTGGATAAGTGTTTTAAAATATGGTTTAACTAAAAATTCCATGATTATGACACTTATTAGAAAAAATTCAATGTTACCAGGCATGTCACGTTTCTTTGATGATTTTTTCACAAGAGACTTGTTTGATTGGACAAACGATAACTTCGCTGGCGAGAATTCTAATTTGCCGTCTGTCAACATCATCGAGAATGATGACCATTTTGTTGTTCAGGTGGCGGCTCCCGGAATGAGCAAAGATGATTTCCACATCGAAGTGAAAGACAATGTCCTTACCATAAAGAGCGAAAATAAAATTGAGAACGAAGAGAAAAACGAAAACTTCCTTCGTCGCGAATTTAGCTATACTACTTTCCAGCGTTCGTTCAACCTCAATAAAAATGTCGTTGATGAAGATAGTATTAAGGCCAATTATCAAGATGGTATCTTAAACATCACTCTCGCCAAAAAAGAAGAAGCTAAAGAAAAGCCAGCAAGAGTCATTAAAATTGCATAAGGATTAGGTATTATGAAATAGAGCGGCCGGCCAGGTCGCTCTGTTTTTTTTTCAACCTATTCATAAAATACTGAAAACCAAATCTTTCGAACATTTTTTATCATTATAAGTTTAAAAAAGAAAAAACTAAAATGAAAAGAACACTGATTTTTTCAGGAATAGTGGCGTTAGTGGTAAGTATGCTGACGATCGGTGTGTTCCAAGGTTTTCAAAACAAGAAACAACCGATAAAAGTAGAGTACCTTAACACAATGCCCTCCAAAAGTGCCGTTTATACTGTAGATGAAGAGGGAAATATTCACCCACTGGATTTTACTCAAACGGCTGAAAAAGTGGTAGATGCTGTAGTCAACATTAAGTCTACCCAATCTTACGCGCCAGAATCTGGCTATAATCCTCAGGAACAACAAGTGCCGGATCCCTTCCGGGATTTCTTCCGGGATTTCTTCGGGCCTCAACAGAATCAGAGAATGCAACCACAACCCAGAGTGGGCAGTGGTTCGGGGGTTATCATCAACGACAATGGTTACATCGTTACCAATAATCACGTAGTAGCCAATGCAGATGATATTGAAGTCACCTTATATGACAACCGTACTTACAAAGCGACCGTCATCGGTACCGACCCAACGACCGACCTGGCACTCATCCAGATCAAAGAAAAAGATTTACCTACTATCCCATTCGTAAATTCAGATGAAGTAAAAGTAGGTGAATGGGTAATGGCGGTTGGTAACCCCTTCAGCCTGAACTCTACTGTTACTGCGGGTATCGTGAGTGCTAAAGGAAGGAACATTAATATTCTAAGAGAGCAATTTGCTATTGAGAGTTTCATCCAAACTGATGCTGCCATTAATCCGGGTAATAGCGGAGGTGCGCTGGTCAATCTCAACGGCGGGCTGGTAGGAATTAACACAGCCATTGCGAGTCCTACCGGAGCCTACAGTGGCTATGGCTTTGCCGTGCCTAGCAATATTGTTAGTAAAGTAGTAGAAGACTTACTCAATTACGGTGTTGTTCAAAGAGGTGTTTTGGGTGTCATGATCCGTTCTGTAGATGGAAGTTTGATCAGAGAGAAGGATCTCAATGTAACTACGGGCGCCTACGTGGATAGCTTATTGGAAAACAGCGCCGCTGCGGCCGCAGGTATCGAATCAGGTGATGTTATCATAAAGGTAAACGAAGCAGATGTTATTTCTTCTCCTTCTTTGCAAGAGGCCATTGCACGCTACCGGCCGGGTGACAAGGTAGCGGTCACTGTTATCAGAGACGGTAAAGAGCGTACTTTTGATGTGGTTCTGAACAATCGAAACGGCAACCAGCAAATCGTGAAAAAAGAAAAAGCGGATGTATTGAATGTGCTAGGTGCAGAAATCGAAACGCTCAGCGCCGATAAGGCAAAAAAATTGAGCATTGAAGGCGGCGTAAAAGTAAACAAACTCTACGCCGGCAAGATTCGTAAGTTCACCCAGATGCGCGAAGGTTTCATCATCACCAAAATCGATGGCAGAAAAATCACTTCCAAAGAAGAATTCATCGAAGCAATTGAAGGTAAGAAAGGTGGAGTGATGCTGGAAGGTGTTTATGAAGATATTCCGGGTGAGCACTATTACGCCTTTGGTATGTAAAAATTGGTCCGGGATTTCTGGAGTCAGCTCCTATTTTTTTAGAGGCTGAAAGCGTCGGTAGTGACCTGGTGACTTGGAGTCACCAGGTCACTACCGCTTTTTTTTCCTCGCCACAAAGTTAGCCCCCATTTCCCATAATCGCCAACAACTGTCCGCTTTTGTCCGAAATTGTCCGCTTTTGCAAGCCTGCCCGTCTGGGCTTTTGCAAACTTACCTCTATGGGCATTTACCCATTCGCTCAGCTTCTGCGCAAACGTACTATTTGAAATCCGACCAATAAAACGACCAGCACAGTTAAGCCGCTGACTATTAAGTAGGCTGTGTTCGCAGCCAAATCCGCCCAGACTCCCACTCGTTGCAGAGCTTTCAATACATTATTAATCCCCAGAAAACAGCAAACCAGCAGTACCAACAACATCAACAAATTGATCCAGCTTTTATTCAAAAATTCTTTAGGTAATAATCCTTTATCATTCACCGTGAGAATTAGGAAGATGGCTACTATCGGCAACAACACCCCATTGATAGCCTGCGCTGCAATGATCGCCGGAATGGGCTGAATATTCGTTAAGCTAAACAGCAATCCTATCAAAATCACCGTTCCCCATACCAAGCGAAAATTTCTAGAGCGGGGCAACCATTTTTTATCCTTTTGCCCAAATAAACTCCTCGCTGTAACTGCTGCCGCCAAAGGGGCCGTGATCGAAGAGGTTAAGCCTGCCGCAAATAAGCCGAAGGCAAAAAAGTAAGATGCCCATTCTCCCAAGCTTCCGGATAAGGCCTCCGCCAACCGCTCAAAACTAAACGTCCCCTCTACCTGCATACCTGCGATGAGTATCCCCATCGAAATAAGTCCTCCAATCACAATGGCTAAAGTCAGGCCCAACCGCATTTCCCGAATGTCCTGCCCCTGGCTGATTCCGCTGGCCAAGAATAAATTGTATGGAACGATCGTCGTGCCGATCAATCCGATGATTAACAAACTGGCATCCGGGTTCCAACTTGGTACCAGGGCCGAACCAGCTATTTCAAGTATACCTGCATCAGAATTAATGGCGACAATAAGAAACATGATCCCCATCAGAGCCACCACAATACCCAACAAATTGGCAATAGAGCGATACTTGCCCTGCCAAAGTAAGGCACTGGCCAGTAATCCAATCACCAATAACATAATTGCTTTTCCTTTAGGCAACACCAATAATAAACCCGACACCGCTCCTAACAAATTCCCCGCCTGGTAAGCGGCACAACCAAAAGCTACCGCCAAAAATAAAGCCATCTTCACCCATCGAATCCGTTCCGCTCCATATTTCTCAGCAATCAACTCCCCTAAGGACTTCCCCGAAGCAATCGTAATCCGGGCGGCAGCCTCCTGCAATAGAATAGTCGCAATAATTGAAAAGGTGAGCGCCCACAACAAATCCAACCCAAAAGCAGCGCCGGCCTTGGAAGCCGTCGTGACCGTACCCGGACCAATAAAGGCTGCAGAAATGATCGACCAGAATAATAAACTACCCAGTCCCTGGCGAAAGTTGATGCGCTTAGCCATTATACACTGATTTTTTTCCCTCGGGTAATCCGACGGATCTTATACGGCCGCTTGTCCTGCGATTCAAAATAAGTACGCATCTGAATCTCCACGACAATACCGATCGTAATGAACTGGATTCCACTGATCACCAGCAAAAGTCCTAGCGTCAGTAAAGGTCGATTGCCAATATCTTCCTGTCCTATGAATTTGACAACGAGCAGATACAGATTAACCAGAACGCCAATGCTGAACAACAACACGCCAATATTCCCGAACAGATGCATCGGCTTTTGCATATACTTTTTAAAAAAAAGCATGAGCAACAAATCGCTGATCACCTTGAAAGTACGGTTCAGGCCATATTTAGATTTCCCGAAAGAGCGAGGGTGATGCTTGACATCTACTTGCGTAATCCGCGCTCCTTCCAGATGAGCTAGTAAAGGAATGAAACGGTGAAGCTCTCCGTACAATCCCAGATCCTTAGCCAGGTCTGCCTTGAATACCTTTAAGGCACAACCATAATCCTTTAGCCGAACACCGCCGGCAGTGCGAATAATGTAATTGGCAATTCTGCTGGGAATTTTACGAAGAAACATTCCGTCCTTCCGATTCACCCGATTACCGGCAACCATGTCCCAATCCCCCTCTTCGGCCAGTTTTAACATAGTCGGAATATCGGACGGGTCGTTTTGCAGGTCTCCATCCATAGTAGCGATGTATTCCCCTTCCGCCTGATCGATACCTGCCATAAGCGCCAAGCTCTGCCCATAATTCTTTTTAAATTCAACGATTTTCAGGCGATCATGCCCCAGGGCTTTTAACTCAGCCACCGTTTTATCGGTAGAACCATCATCAACATACACGATCTCATAGTCATAATCCTTCAGCGCGTCAGTAATTTGCTGGACCAACGGCCGGATATTTTCTTCTTCATTATAAACGGTGACAACGACCGAAATTTTGGGTGCCATGAAGTCTAGGTTATTTTTTCTCTTAAAAAAGCAAAAGTAGTTAAATTTGGACAAACAACTCTTTGCAACAATATTTTGATTATGAGGATATTGCTTTTCTTCTCTTTGTTAATACTTATTAGTTGTCGACCTTCCAATAGAACAGTAGAAGATCCCCCTACAGAGAAAAATCAACTCGCTGAGCTGCCAGATACCCTGCCCCCGGAAAAAACCATAATCAAAAAAGAAGTCATCATCGATTATGACAGCAACGTTTGGACGGACATCCACATCATGGATAGCAGCATCTTAATGGATATCAGGTATGCCACTCCCTTCAATTTTGTAGAAGAAAAAATGTACGACTGCGGCCGCTGTTTTCTCCGAAAAGAAGTAGCTGAAAAAATATCGCTTATCCATAAAGAATTGCAAAAAGAAGGATTGGGCCTTAAAATGTTCGATTGCTATCGCCCTCGCCCCATCCAGTGGAAGCTGTGGGAAAAGGTACCCGATCCTCGCTATGTGGCCGACCCTCGCAAGGGATCCATGCACAATCGAGGCTCCGCCATTGACCTGACGATTGTAGACACGCAAGGCAACGAATTGGATATGGGAACGGCCTTCGACTACTTTGGGCGCGAGGCCTACCATAGTTATACAGGACACTCACCAGCCATTCTGGACAATAGAAAAAAACTAAAAGGTATTATGGAAAAAAATGGGTTTCGGCCCACCAGTACGGAATGGTGGCATTATTCCTATCGGTTGAAAAGATATGAATTATCGGATTGGCTGTGGGAATGTGAGTAGTGGCTTTTATAATAAGGCTTTCGGATTTTTATAAAAGCCACATAAAGTACCTCTTAACTTTTTCTTAGCAGAAAACTCCAAACAAAGCCGCTTGAATTAACGTTTTTTGATTTGTTTTTTGTTTATTTTACCTTCCTTTTATAGAATAGATAAATACGTACTGCACATGTCCCATACAGAATTTAAATCAGATGTTGAAGCTGTTAATGAACTAGCCCAATCATATAACGATCTTACCAACGAAATAGCAAAAGTTATTGTAGGTCAGAAGGAAGTAGTAAAAGCGGTGGTCATTTCACTTTTTAGTAACGGTCACTCCCTCCTGGTAGGGGTGCCTGGCTTGGCAAAAACACTACTCGTAAGTACCATTGCAGAAGTACTGGACCTTGATTTCAAGCGGATCCAGTTTACCCCTGACTTGATGCCTTCCGATATTACCGGGTCGGAAATACTGGATGAAGATCGCCATTTCCGTTTCAACAAAGGGCCGCTATTTTCAAATATTGTACTCGCGGATGAGATCAACCGTACACCTCCAAAAACACAGGCTGCGCTGCTGGAAGCAATGCAGGAAAAATCTGTTACTGTAAGTGGTGTTCGGCATATACTACCGAAGCCTTTCTTTGTTTTGGCTACCCAAAACCCGATCGAACAGGAAGGTACCTATCCATTACCGGAGGCTCAGCTCGACCGTTTTATGTTCAACATTCCACTTGATTATCCTTCCTACGAAGAAGAGATCGATGTGGTAAAAGGCACGACCACCATAACCAACTACGACCTGAAGCACATCGTTAGCAGCAAGCAGATCATGGATTATCAGCAATTAGTTCGTAAGATACCCATTGCCGATAATGTACTGGAGTATGCTGTTTCGCTGGCCACCAAAACCAGGCCCAATACCGCTCGCGCTACAGATATGATCAACAACTATATTTCCTGGGGTGCCGGCCCTCGTGCTTCGCAATACCTGGTCATCGGTGCCAAGTGCCACGCTGCTATCCACGGAAAGTATTCTCCGGATATCGAAGATGTGCAATCCATTGCCAAATATGTTCTGCGCCACAGAATTGTCCGCAACTACAAAGCGGAAGCAGAAGGTATTACCGAGGAAAATGTGATAGAAAGCCTGTTCTAAGTAAAAATAATTGCATTCAATCAATGAAGGGGATGAGTTTTAACGAGCCGTGCGGCTCGTTAAAACTCATCCCCTTTATCTTTTGTTTTCCACCAAAAGGAATAGCTTGTGCATCTTTCTTTACAAATGAATATGTTAACTTTATGGAAGGAAAAAATAATTTTCAAATGATTAGAATAAAAAATATTGCAATAGGCTTGCTTGCTTTTTTGTTCCTGACCCAGTGTAGCGAAGAAACACAAAAAAGTATGGGACTTAAGCCTATTCCCAATGCATTCGGTGATATTAATGAGCTGGTGGTTGTATCAGATTCAGATGTTTGGGAAGGAGATGTAGGAGATACACTTCAATTCTATTACTCTTCTGCCTATCCCATCCTGCCTCAGCCTGAACCATTACTGGACATTAGACATTTCACGCCCGAAGAACTGGACCGGGCACCTGATCGCAGAGAATTGCGCAACTATATGATCATTGCTGACCTGAGCGACTCAAGTTCTCCTACTACCCAAATGATCACTAATGATATTGGTCAGGAGAAGGTTCGTCAGGCTATAGAAGACCCCAAGTTCACCTCCATGGTAGGTCGGGATAAGTGGGCCAAAGGGCAATTGATCATCTATCAATTCGGTGATTCCCGCGATGCGCTTATTAATAATCTAAAAAATAATCTGGCGCCGGTTATCAAACGTATCCGTAAGGCGGATAGCCAAAAAATCGATGCCACCATTTTCTTTAAAGGAGAAAGTAATAAGCTGATGAGTGAAGTAAAAAACACGATGGGCGTCAGCATGCGCATCCCCGACGATTTCTTTCTGGCCATGAATAATGATGGTGTAATATGGATGAGAAAAGAAACCGATAAGGTGAGTAGTAACATCATGATCACCAAAAGGCCTTATAAAAACGAAAATCAGTTATCAAAAGCCTATATCAAATCGCTCAGAGATAGCCTGGGGCATTATATTTCCACAGATATTCCCAATACCTATATGAAAATCAATGATAAAGATCTGCCGATGCTGTCGCAGCCCATTAAAATGGGTAATCAGTACACCATCGAAGCCAGAGGTATATGGGAAATACAAAATGACTTTATGGGTGGTGCTTTTGTCAGCTATCTCATCCATAATCCTACGAACAATGAATTGGTTTTTATTGACGGCTTCGTACATGCCCCCGGAGAGAACAAACGGGATCATATGCAAGCCCTGGAGCATATCATAAATACCATTAGGCTCTAGTAAAAAAGGGTTCGGCTTCAGGCCGAACCCTTTTTTTTATCTCTCCTGTCCGAAATTGTCCGCTTTTGTCCGGGATTGTCCGCTTTGAGCTTCCCATCTTTGAAAGGATATTTTTAGAGAAACCACTGCTCTTATCCTTCACCAAAACATTCCGGACCATGCTGCTAAAGCAACATTACTTCTCCAAAGACTTACAAAGTTGTACCGATGAAGACCTCTTAATCCTCTACCATCACACAGCTGACAATAAATTTTTTTCGGAATTATTCTCCAGATACGCCGATCTCACTTTCCAGGTATGTCTTAAATATTTACGGGATATAGAAGCCAGCAAAGATCGGGTTATGCATATTTTTTCTCAACTACTCGAAAAATGCCGTCGCCAAATACTAAAAATTAAAAGCTTTAAATCATGGCTTTTTATCTGTATTCGAAATGAATGTGCCAGCTATCGAAGGAGTCAGTCAAAATATAGCGGCCGATTCGATAGCTATACCCTGTACTTTTCCTCTGGAAATCCTCATGATGTCATTCGAATCTATATCTGGGAAGATCAGAAAATACATAGCGCCACCCAGCATCAAATACACCAGGCACTTCATCAACTAGCTCTGGAGCAACGGCAATGCCTCCAATATTTTTATTTCGAGAAAATAAGCTATCGCGGTATTGCGAAAAAGATGGGTATTCAATTAAAAGAAGTGAAAAGTCATATCCAGAATGGGAAGAGGAATATGAAGAAGTTGCTGAGTTAAAAGGCAAGCTGCCTCTCGGCAGCTTACCTTTTAAAATTATTTTAGAAAGTTCAACGTCTTATTGATAAACTCCGTCAACTCACCTCCCTTCAGCATATTCTGGTTCAAACGTGCCAGATTGTACAGGTACTGAGCCAGCTCTTTTTGCTTAGCTTCATCTGTTTCTTCTTTCATTTTTTTGGCGATCAACTCGTGATTGGCATTAACCACCAGGTTGTAACTTTCCGGAAAGTCCATGCCTTGCATACCTTGCAAAGCCTGCATTTCCTTCATCCGGCGCATAAACTCAGGGCGAGTGATAACCACCGGTTGATCTTCAGGTGACATGGCTTTCACCGTTACCGAACCACCTGTTCCTATCAGGCCTTCGAACACGCCTTTCACTGCATTTTGCTCTTCTTCACTGAGAACGGATTCCTGCGTTTCATCCTTCTGGATCAAATTGTCAACTGTGTCGGAATCAACTCTGACGAATGTTACATCGCCGAGCTTGTATTCCAAATGCTGTACAAAATGATTATCGATTACCGTATCAAATAAGAGTACATCATACCCTCTTCCCTTGGCCGACTGAATAAAGCTATCATGCTCCTGAGGGTTATTGGTGTACAACATCACCAGCTTATCGTTTTTATCAGTCTGAATGGCTTTGATCTTTTCTTTATATTCTTCAATAGTGGAAAATTCCTTTTCCGTATTTTGAAGCAAGGCAAATTTGACGGCTTTCTCGTGGAAGCTCTCATCAGAAAGCATGCCGTATTTGATGAATACATTCAGATCGGGCCACTTATCTTCAAAGGTTTCGCGCTCATTTTTGAACAAGTCGTTCAGCTTTTCAGCTACCTTCTTGGTAATATAACCCGTAATTTTTTTCACATTGCGGTCGCCCTGCAAGTAAGACCTGGATACATTCAGTGGAATATCCGGAGAATCAATCACACCATGAAGCAGGGTCAAAAATTCCGGAACGATCTCTTTCACATCATCCGTTACATAAACCTGATTGCTGTACAGCTGAATTTTATTTTTCTGTACTTCAATGTTATTACCCAGTTTTGGGAAATACAGGATACCCGTCAGGTTAAATGGGTAATCGATATTCAAATGGATCCAAAAGAGGGGCTCCGAGCTGAAAGGATATAATTTGCGGTAAAAATCCTTGTAATCTTCATCCGACAGATCAGAAGGAGATTTTTTCCAGGCAGGATGCGTATCGTTGATGATGTTGTCAACTTCTACCTTTTTCTCTTCTTGTTCTTCTCCCTCTCCTTCGTAAATGGTTTCGGTTTTTGTACCAAACTTGATCGGAATAGGAAGAAACTTACAATACTTATTCAGCAGCTCCTCGATCTTATGATCCTCCAGGAAATCCTTGTTCTCTTCATTGATGTGCAGTACAATGTCTGTACCTCGGGCTTCTTTGGCATTATCCTCCAAGATGTATTCCGGTTCTCCTTCGCATGACCAGGTTACGCCTTTGGCACCTTCCTGATAAGAACGCGTAACGGCCTCCACTCTGTCAGCCACCATAAAGGCGGAATAAAACCCTAAACCGAAATGGCCAATAATGCTGGCATCATCCTTGTATTTTTCTAAAAATTCTGCCGCACTAGAAAAAGCCACCTGATTGAGGTATTTTTTCACCTCCTCTTCAGTCATACCGATACCCTTATCGCGTACGGTCAGGGTTCCGTTTTCTTTGTCTGCAATGATTTCGATAGTCAGGTCTCCCAACTCGCCTTTTACTTCCCCGCGCATGGAAAGCGTCTTCAATTTATTGGTAGCATCGATGGCATTGGATACTAATTCGCGCAGAAAAATCTCATGGTCTGAGTAGAGAAACTTCTTGATGATAGGAAAAATATTTTCCGTTTGTACAGATATATTTCCTTTTTGCATATAGAGTGTGTTTTTACTTATAGGAATATAGCTAACGGGCATGCCCTTCAGCTATATTCCTTATCTTCAAACTATATGCCATTCCCGAATACCTGACATTTTGGCGCAGAATAGCTTGATAATTATAGAAGAAAGGACTATTTTGCAGCAGCTATCAATAAATACTTACCAAGAGCTTTGGGCGCTATCTAAGGTGATCCAGTTTTTCTCTATCCATATCCTATAATTTTTTGGAGAAGCTTGTCCTTAATAATCAAGACAATAGAACTTTTTATTCTTTTTTTTAGAATAAAATATTAAAAATCGACAACCATTCTGCAGCATTTTCGTAACACAAAAGGGATTGTTTCCGTATTAAACTCAACCCTGTTAAAAAGCATTACACGCATTAAGTACTACAGAAATAGTGACGATACTTTTTGTTTGTGAAAAAACTGACTGACCGCAAGGTCATCAGAGAGGTGTGGGTCATAGGTTCATCGGGGGGTAGAACCAGGCCCCGCCTCTTCTTATTTATAAAAAAAGAGGGCTGCCGAACGGCAGCCCTCTTTTTTTTATTCTATCGGAGTATTTTCCGTATTCTGTATTCGGTAAGGCTCAAACATTGTTCGCAGCTCCTCCTCAAATTCCGTATCCCCGGCTCGGCTGACCGTCCGGATCATATCCTCTTTCAGGTTATTGAACAAGTCAAACTGATTGCGGAAGCTGCTGTTGAGCACATCCTGATCCAGCGAGTAGAAGAAGTTCAGCTGTTGCAGGGTCTCATTGGCCAATGTCTGCAGATGCGGCTTTGCCTTTTCGTACTGGCCGGCCTGGATATACACCTGAACCATGTACATGACCTTGTAGTCATAAGGGAAGTTCATGTGAGGGAAGGCTTCAAAATATTTATCCACCAATTCCACTGCTTTATCTTCTTCTCCTTTAGCCAACAGATCCATGGCAGCTCTTCTGAACATAAACCACTGACTCTGGATACTTGGTGCATAACTATCATCCACAAACAAGTCATACTTATCAAAATTACCCCACTTAAAGCCATTCATGACATTCTCATAGATCTTCTCGCCGTCTACCCGGCCATAGCCTACGATAGAATATTGCGGGTCGTTTTCAGACCTGACCGGAACCAGCTTCAGTGCCAAACCTTCCAGCTGCGTATAATTCTGCAAGCCCAGGAATTTCTCCGGACGGACTGTAACTGCAAAGTAGATTGGACGTTCCCAGATATTAGATGCAATGATGTCCAGGATAGCCAGGTCATCTTTGAAAATGTGATCCTTGCCCTGCAGGTTGAGAGGAATACTTGAAACGATATTAGCTGTATCTTCGATTCCAACAATGCCGCTTTCTAGTACTTCCTGTTTATCCACAGGTATATATACGTTTTGCGTAGGCATGTAACTCTCCGTTCGTGTTCCATCCTGTAAGGGCAGTGGATGATCGTCCCCTATGAACGTTAGGAAGGCATTAAGGTCCAAGCTTGGATAAGTATTCTGTTGAGGCCACAACACCTGAATCCGTTTTCTTCCCCTCAAGGCCTCAGCTGACAAGTTATTGAACTTCAGCGCCGGCGAATCATTGATCTTTCTTCTCAGCAGATCGATGTACCAGTCGACCGCTATCAAGCTCAGGTTCACCACCCGTACATCCGGCCGAATGCCTTCTACCTCCTGTGCATACCAAAGTGGATAGGTATCATTATCCCCATAGGTGAAAATGATGGCATTTTCTTCGCAGGACTGCAGGAAGTTATTAGCGTAGTCCCGTGCTCCGGTGGTTAAGCGACGGCTGTTATCGTCATAGTTCTGCGTGCCCATCAGAAGAGGAGCAACGGCGATCACTGCAAAGGACATAATGGAGGCAACCGGGCCGCTCAGCTTAGCGCGTTCTCTTAGCACATTAAAGAGAGCCAGTACAGCCATCCCTATCCATATACAGTAGGTAAAGAAGGACCCCACCAGTACGTAATCTCGCTCACGCGGCTCGCGCGGCGGCTGATTCGAGTAGATGATGATCCCCAATCCGGTTATGATGAATAAGGCCAATAAACCTAAAAAGTCGTTAGGCCTTCGCCGGGCCTGGAAGAACAGGCCGATCAGACCAAATATAAATGGAAGTGCGAAATAGGTGTTTCGCGCTTTATCGTCTTTGATGGTATCCGGTAGTTGAGACTGATTGTAGAGCCGGGCGCTGTCAAAAGGTTTGATGCCCGTCAGCCAGTGTCCCTTCGATTTATCCCAGGGTTCGAAGCCTTGCTCCCCATTTTGTCGGCCGACAAAGTTCCACATAAAATAGCGGAAGTACATCCAGCCAAACTGATACTGGAACATAAAGCTCAGGTTATCCCCCATATTTGGCCGGCCCGGTGGTAAGGGCGCATTCGGATTCAAGCCCAGCCATCGTTTATACAAAGCAGGACGACCTTGCTGACTATCCGACATCCTTGGGAACAGTATTTTATCATTTTCGTTATACTCCAGCTCCACTTTGCGGTCAACGATCTCATAACGATCACCCACCCGGCCATAACGATCCGTTTTCTTGGAGCGTACAGGCTGCGCCTCAAAGTGAGGTCCTTTTAAAAGAGCCCGCTCGCCGTATTGCTCACGGTTGAGGTAAGGCAGCAAACGCATAGCATCACTCGGTACGTTCATATTAATCGGAGGGCTGGCGTTTGCACGAATAACGACCATACCAATGGTTGAAAATCCGATAATAACCAGTCCAATAGCTACGAATACATTCTGCATCAAAAGATTTTGTCTTTTGTGCGCGTATCTCAGCCCCAGAAACATAACACCCGCTACAACCAGTAGAGTGGGGATCAATCCGCTATGAAACGGCATTCCCAGTGTATTAACGGTAAAGAGTTCGAAGGTAGCCCATAGACGAGGAATACCCGTAATGATGAATACCTGAATGATACCGATGGCAGCTATTCCCAGACCGGCCGCAGCGGCCATTCCGAGTAGGGTATGCTTTTTGTATTTTTTGAAGTAATAAAACAAGGCTAGTGCAGGGAAGGTAAGTATACTTAATAAGTGAACCCCGATCGACAAGCCGGCTGCATACACTGCAAAAACAAACCAGCGGTCGTTCTGCACATCATCCGACAAGGTATACCACTTAATAACCGCCCAAAGAGTAAGCGTTGTAAAAAAGGTAGACATGGCGTATACCTCGCCTTCTACAGCTGAGAACCAGATAGAAGTACAGAAAGCTGTTGACAAACCAGCTACTACACCTGCGCCCGCAACTGCCAGCATTTGGTTTTGGTCGAGCGTTTCTCCTCTTTCTACCATCGTCAGTTTACCGAGGCGCATGGTGATCCAGCAAATAAAAGTAGCGGCAAAAGCTGTGCAAATGCCCGACATCATGTTCACCGAAAAGGCAATATCGGCCGGATCATTTGAGAAGATCTCCGCCAGCCACGTAAACAAGCGGCCGACCAGCAGGAACAAGGGCGCTCCTGGAGGGTGCACCACCTGAAGTTTGTAAGCCCCTAAAATAAACTCACCGCAATCCCAGAGACTGCCCGTCCTTTCTACCGAAAAATAATAAACGATGACTGCGATGGCAAAAACCAACCAGCCCGCTCCATTTACTAAACGTTTATTTCCACTCATGAATATCTATGATTAAAGTGCATTTTAATGGTTGTAGCCCTTTGAGTGTTTTAGAGGAGGCTGTCTCAAAAGACCTACGGCCTTTTTCGACAGCCAATAATATTCTTTTAGGAGGTGCTTTTTAGAGAAAAACTTTGTTTTTCTCTAAAAAGCACCTCCTAAAAAAAACTTTATGGGGCGTCGAATAACGACGAAGGAGTTATGAGACAGCCCCCTCCCTTTAGGCTTATATTCTAACGAACTACAAAACTAAAAAAATATTGTAAAGAAAAGCCCTTGCAGCCTGGGTATCCTAATTAAATAAATGTTATCCCAAATTTGTCTAATTTTGCAGCGTACCTTTGAAGTTGTTAATAGTTATTCTTTGGGCCTGCACAATGATCTGTAAAGACCTATTTTTCGGCTCTAAACCATAACTGTAAACAACTTCTTTTCAAAAAAGCAAATCATGCTGAAATTTCTCATCACAGGGCTGATCATATATTTTATATATCAGACATTTATCAAAAAACCTACCCTAAAAGAAGGTCAGGATCACCACCGCCCTGACCCCTCAGATCACATTCCTCCATCATCCTCCAAGAAACACGATGATGATGGGGAATATATTGATTACGAAGAAGTCGAATAAAAAAAGATATGGACATAAACATAGGAGATCTCATTGTTTACAAAAACAACCAACTACTAGCTTTTAACAAACCACCCGAACTGGCCATCCAACAAAGAAAAAAGGATGAAAAAGCACTGGAAAACCTGGCCGAGATCTATCTGAAATCGAAGGTATTCATCATTCACCGTTTGGATCAACCAGCCAGTGGAATTGTATTAATGGCCAAAAATGCCAAAGCACAGGCTGCTCTTAGCCAGCAATTCCAAGACCGAACCATAGAAAAAACTTATCTGGCTGTGGTGAAGGATCCACCTCCGCAGGAGGAAGGAGAGTTGGTACATTACCTGAGCAGAAACCCAAAGCTCAATAAGTCCTTTGCGGTAGAAGAAAAAAAGCCTGGCGCCAAAAAGGCGGTACTTCATTACCGACTGCTCGGTAAGAGCGATACCTACCATCTGTTGTTGATCAAACTGATCACGGGCCGCCACCACCAGATCCGGGCACAGTTGGCGGCTATTGGCTGCCCGATTAAAGGGGATGTTAAATATGGATTTAAAAGAAAAAATAAGGATAGAAGCATACATTTGCATGCCTTGAGTCTGGCTTTTCAGCATCCGGTCAGCCACGAAAAGGTCTTACTGAGTGTGCCTCCGCCATCCGGGGATCCGGTGTGGGACGCTTTTAAAACAGTTATTGAGGAAGTAAATTAACACTATGGACATCATTCTAAAATACTTTCCAAACCTCAGCGAACAACAAATTGAGCAGTTCAGAAAATTAGGGCCCCTTTACCAGGAGTGGAATCAGAAGATCAATGTGGTTTCCAGAAAAGATATTGACCATATCTACGAACATCACATCCTCCATTCGACGGCCATCGCAAAATTCATCCAGTTTAAAGACGGCTCAAAAATCCTTGATCTGGGAACGGGAGGGGGGCTGCCCGGCATTCCACTGGCGATTCTTTTCCCGGATTGTCACTTTACGCTCATTGACGGGACCGGCAAAAAAATTATGGTCGTCCAGGAAATTGCGAATGAGCTGGGTTTAAAAAATGTAACGGCTATTCAGAAAAGAGCAGAAGAACTCAAAAAGAA
Organism: Bacteroidia bacterium; assembly: GCA_030430845.1. Classification (GTDB taxonomy): domain Bacteria; phylum Bacteroidota; class Bacteroidia; order Chitinophagales; family Saprospiraceae; genus JANQPA01. Next base: position 23,855 of record JAUIKE010000059.1, read on the forward strand.
ATTCGACTTCGTAGTATGCCGGGCGGTGGCCAGCCTGGATAAGCTCGTTATGTGGAGCGAAAGGCTCATCGATCAGCGGCAGCGCAATGCCTGGCCAAATGGCCTCATCACCCTAAAGGGAGGGAATATTGAAGAAGAGATCAAAAGCCTGCCCAGAAAGTTTTATGCTGAAATGGAGCCAGTCGATCAGTTTTTTGACGACGAATACTACCATGAAAAATATTTGGTATATGTTCAGTTTTAATTAATTTTTATTCTTAAAAACAATTATTTAGCATACTAATTATTGGTAATTTCATTTTTATTCAGTATTTTATATTATTGCTAATTTAAAATATTTAAAAATGAAGACTCATCGTCGGGAAATCCAGATTTACTACAATCCGGAGTCCAATTACCACCGCCGCACGCTTGCCTATGCAAAAACCGTGGCCAGGCACGTGAAAAGTTATGCTTTTCACAAAACTCCCTCTACCGAAACTAGTTGGCAGCAGATCATTAAGGCACTTGAGCTGGAAGATCCAAAAGTTTTACTGAACAAAGCAGATCCTTATTATCAGGAGCATCTTCGTGGAAGAGAATTTAGTGAGGAATGTTGGATTAAGATCATTCAAAAGAATACTCACCTCTTAAAGTTCCCGATTGCCATGCGAGGAAGCCGGGCGATTGTTTGTCAAAGTCCCAAGGACATCCTCAAGCTGGCTGATGTCAAAGCGACCGTTTAAACCTTTTACAAAGGATAAAAAGACACTGGATATATTTTTCGACACGAAACAGATTTTTCTACTTCCGAAAAAACGCACCTTATTGCGCACATTGTAGTCTTCTAAAGATCTAACAACCAGCCAGATAGCCTAATATCCTTCCTAAAATGAAGCTGAATTGACCCAATATTTCGCATCTGGCTGGGCTTTTTTATTACAAATGACTAACGTATCTTTCGAAAAATTTTAAGATATGTCATTTGAAATAGAAGGAAAGTTACACAAGGTTTTTCCCACAGAAAACAAAACAGATACCTTTCAGGCTAGAGAATTTGTGATTGAAATTACCAATGGCAATTATCCCCAATTCATCAAGTTCCAGTTGGTGCAGGATCGCTGTTCCATCATGGAGAATTATAATGAGGGAGACATGATCAAAGTCTATTTTGATCTGAGAGGCAGAGAATGGAATGGAAAGTATTTCACCAACCTGAATGCCTGGAGAGTGGATGCGCAAGAAGCAGCACCCGTAGCTCCGCCTGTCACTCAAGGTCAGGATACTGAATTCCCTTCCGCATCTGATGAGCCGGCCATGGGAGCCGATGACGACCTGCCGTTCTAATGATGGCTAACATTTTATTGCTGGATCGAGCCTTTTCAAACAGCAAGATCCCAGGGCTACTAAGCATACTGCTGTTGTCTCTGCTTTTTTCGACGCCTGTCTGCGGACAGCGGCTGCTATCCTTTTCCTCCAAGTGGAATAACCAACTCAACGAATGGGAATTCGAGACGGATCAGTCTGCAACTGCCGGCGAAATCCGCATGCAATGGACCATACAAAATGACTGGACCGATTGGAATATTTCCATGGAAAATGAATCCGGCCGTCTAAGGCTTAAGTGGAAGGATAATCCCAATGAATGGGAACTCCGCCTGGGCGGTGAGATCGTCACTATTCGTACCGCCTGGCGTGATAAATACCAGGAATGGGTCGTCACTTCTGATTCCGGTCGCTTCACGATCCGCACCGTTTATGGCAATACCCTCGAAGCCTGGGAAACTCTCAATAAAACAGATAATTATTTCGGCCTCTATACTTCCTGGGAAGGAGATCCCCGAAAATGGACTGTGGTAGATGAAATGAAGGAGGAGGTATCTATGCCTACTAAGCTGGCTGTGGCGTTTATTGCTATTTTGCATAGTATACCTCGATAAGGAAAGAAATAAAAAAAGAGGCCGGGCACCGTGGTGCCCGGCCTCTTTTTTTATTTCTTTCCAATTTTAATGGCCCAGGCAGGTGAGTTCTTTAAGCCCTCCAATTTATTAACCGGCACCTCAATCATACAACCCGTCCCGTTTTTCTTCCATTTTAAAGGTTTGTCATAACCCAGTAAATATACCTGGCTGCCAGGAGCAGGTTGAATTTGCTGCAACACCATTTTTTCCGGCGGCCACTCCTCGCTTTCTTCAGCCAGGTATATAGCGTAAATATCTTTTGTATGCCGATTCTGTGTGAATCCGATCTTGCCTTCTTTGTAGGGGGCAATCGGACGTGAGCTGTAGATCGCCTCTCCGTTAATATCCATCCACTGTCCGATGGCTTCCAAGCGTTGATAAACCTCCTCGTCTAGCGTACCATCCGGGCTTGGCCCCACATTCAGTAAAAAATTACCTCCTTTTACAACGATATCTACCAGCGTGTGAATTAAGCTGCGGGCAGATTTATATTGAGGATTAAAAGAATAAGACCACCCTCCGGCCATCGTCATGCAAGTTTCCCAGGGATAAGGAATCACTTCATTGGGCACTCTTTGCTCAGGCGTAGTGTAATTTTCGTAAGGCCCATGAACAGTGCGGTCTACGATCATCAGCCCCGGCTGTTTTTGCCTGGCCATTTTAGCAATGCGGGGCATATTGATGTCTTGCTCCCAATCTGGAATATCATACCCCCAGGCAATAACTTCTTCATTAATGGTGCTGTCGGGACGTACCCAACCACCGTCCAGCCAGAGGATGTCCATTTTTCCATAATCCGTCATCAGCTCTTCGATCTGGTTATAGGTAAAATCTTTAAATCGCTCCCATCGATCAGGGTATTTTCTGATATCATAATTGTTGCACCTATTTGGAGTAGCCCATTCAGGGGCCCAGTAGTCGGGATGATGCCAGTCGGGCTTAGAAAAGTATGCTCCTGTCATGAAATCTTTTTTACGGAAGGCCTCGAAAATTTCTTTGGCGATATTAGATCTTGGGTGTTTGGAAAACGGACAGTTATTGGCTGTTACTTTGTAATCCGTCTGTTGTGAATCGAACATACTGAAGCCGTCGTGATGCTTGGTCGTAAAAACCACATATTTCATGCCGGCCCTGGAAGCGGCCGCTGCCCATTTATCCGGATCAAATTGGGTGGGATTGAACGTAGTTTTCAGGTTTTCGTAATCCTTTTTAAATTCCAAATAGTTTTGACCTTTGCGGGCATCGGTACACCAGTCCTCAGAACATAAAGCCCAGCTTTCCACGATACCCCACTGACTGTAAGTCCCCCAGTGCATCATGAAGCCAAACTTAAGGTCTTGCCAGTTTTCCAGTTTTTGCTGCACAAGAGGGTCAGTTGGAGCCTGATAATGACTGTTTTGAGCTTTTGATGGATAAGAAAAAAGTAAGAGGAAGGTCCATACAAAGAAAAAAGAAGGAGAAAGATAAGGCTGAGTTTTCATTATTTGTAGTTTGTTAGTATTACAAATCGCTCGAAGGCGATTTGTAATACTAACAAACTTTTCCCATTTATGCGACCGCTTCTAATATTTGTTCGGTATGTGCTTTGGTATCTACCTTTGCAAAAATCTTCTCAATCATCCCCTTTTCATCTATTACAAAAGTAGTACGGAAAACGCCCATATATTTTTTCCCAAACATCTGCTTTTCTCCCCAGACACCGTATTTGTTCAAAACATCCTGCTCTGTATCGGCCAGTAATGGGAACGGTAAGTCAAATTTTTTGATAAAATTCTGATGCTTGCGTGCACTATCCGGGCTGACGCCTAACAATTCGAAACCTTGAGCTTTCAACTCTGAATAATTATCTCTCAAGTTACAGGCCTCTGCCGTACAGCCGGGCGTGTTATCCTTTGGGTAAAAAAACAGAATCAGTTTTTTTCCTTTATAATCTGAAAGAGAGACCTCTTCTCCTTTTTCGTTTAAGCCTGTAAAATCAGGGGCCTTATCACCTTCTTTTAAGTGTGTCATGTATGTTGGTTTTTGTTTGAATGTATGTAGTTGACGTAACTTTTGACATTTAACTAACAAGCTAGCTACCAGCTTGTTTAGATAACTTTACTAAAAAAAGAAAGGACCGGAAATCATCCAGTCCTTCACATAAATATTCGAAATAATTCTATGCTTATATTTTTTAACCAACTCTTTTTAGATATAGTTTTCCTTCCTTTAGTTTTCACACTTTCCCTTCGTGTAAGTATACACCCCTTCACACTCCGCAGCACAAGGATTGGAATAAGTAATACTGTCGCAACCACAAACCGGATCCCATTGATACGTACAATGACAATCTTCCTTCGGTTCATGCTTTTTACAAGGATCCGCCTCCTCTTTTTGACAAGCAGACAAACACATAATAATAATACATAATATACCAAGAAAGGTCCATTTTATCTTCATATCCTGCTATTATTTAGTTTATAGACAGTTTAGAATAACAAAATGGTTGGGGAGCGGTACTTTTTTAAAGTACAATAGCCCGTTCAAAGACCTGCACATTATCCCGGTCATCCCGCACTTCCAATCTAAATTGATGCTTACCGGGAGAAAAACGCCCATCGAAACGATGCCTCAGCAGATCATTCTTGTAATCGTATTCCATCAGGATCCATTGGCCATCTATAGTTGCTTTGTATCGCAAGCCATGAGCACTTCCCCCGGTTGGGAGATCATCCTTGATCAAAAAGCGCATCTGACTGGAGCGGCTCATGTCACTTTTAAAGGCCACGGGTGTTATTGTAGGAGGAGTCTGATCCAGCATGATGCAGTAATCGCCCAGCGAACGGGACCTGGTAAGTAAAGTATCGCCTCTCCACTCACCTCCATAGTTCACAACCTCCTGGTCTGTATCACAATAAGCGATAAAAGCCTTCGAACGCAAGGAGTCCGGCACACTTTTGGATTGAATCCCTATTTTGAAATAGCGATGAACCGGAGTACTGGCCTGGTGAATACTATGGACGGCTGAATAAACGCCGGCCGATCGTTCCGTTGAAGCATGATATTTCAGGTAAAGGTTTTCGTAAAAGGCCCCTTCGGGAAAATGTAGAAAAAGGGGATGATTATCTATAATGCTCGCTTCGTTGTAAGGTAAAACATAATTGAATATCTGAGGAGCCTTTCGCTGCCATTGCTTGCCAGAATTTTTTATCCAAAATTGCAGTTCAGTTTGATTGCCTTCCACATCAATGGCTCGCATTCTGATTTTCACTTTTTGCTGAGGCTCCAGGGTGATGACACCATCCGATCCGGAATAAATGCTCAGCTGGTTGCCGGGTAGTAAATAGCAGCGATTAAAAAAACTTTTCTTTTGGGTTTGTTCTTCGTAATCCAGGTGAGCATTCAGATAGCGGCTTTCATCAAAACCGAATGATTCCATTTCAAAGCGGTGGATAATCGAATCATCTGCAAAAGTCTCCAATGCATAGATCCCGTTCCAGTTTCTGACCGCATTCATATGATCATACACCTTCAGAGCCAGTCCTACCCGATCATCCGCCACTTCCAGTGTATCTCCCTGTACTCCATAACCACCACTTTTCCATACCAGGGACTTGGTAAAAGCATGCTCTGTCTCATTTTTTTCATTTAATTGATAAATGCGTAACTGATGCATGCGTGGAGGCTGCGTATCCTGAACTTTGAATCCAAATAAAAGCGGATTGAGCGGTTTGTCAGTCTTTGTATCCCGAATTTCAAAATGCAGATGAGGGCCGAAGGAATAACCGGTCGTCCCCATTTTTCCGACTAATTCTCCTTTTGAAAAAGAAAAAGAGTCAACGGGAGGATAGAGATCTACCTCAAATTGCTCTTGAGCATACTGCTGTTCTTTCACATAAGCGGCCAATTCCGGCACAAATTCATTCATGTGTGCATAGACAGAAGTATATCCATTGGGATGATTGATGTATAAAACATTTCCATAGCCGGCCGCCTGCACCTTAATGCGGGCAATATATCCATCGGCAATGCTGAAAAGCGGCAGACCGATATAGCCTTTGATATCGATCCCGGAATGAAAGTGATTGGAACGCAGCTCTCCAAAAGTACCGGACAAGCGAATGCTGGTTTTTACCGGAGCAGTAAAATAGTCGGTTGGATATTTATCCCGTTCTGTACTGAAGGAACTCCAGGCCAGGCAGAGTGCAATAAAAAAAAGGATATGTAAATAAGATCGCATGGGAATAAATTTTCTAATTCGTTATGATGATGATATCTGGCTACAATTGATCCCGATTCCATTTACCGACCCTGCTCTCTTCTTCCTGGTTCTTTTCAAGAAAGTCTAAAAATTCCTCCCTGCTAATCGAGTGGGCCCCCAGGCTAGCCAGGTGCGGGGTTTCCTGTTGACAATCAATCAGCCAATAACCATGTCGTTTAAGGTAACGCACCAGGCTGATAAATCCGAACTTGGAAGCATTGTTAACTTTAGTAAACATGGATTCGCCAAAAAAACATTTTCCCAGAGCCAAACCATATAGCCCTCCGACCAGCTCATCGCCTTTCCACACTTCTACAGAATGAGCGAACCCCAGTTCATGCAATTGTACATAAGCCTCCAGCATTTCCTCGGTGATCCAGGTTCCCAGGCCTGCTTGCTTACCTCGCCTATTCTGCTGGCAATTGCTGATAACGGCCCTGAAATCCTGATCCAGTGTGCATCTGAACTTTTTCTGATTAAAATAAGGCCGCATGCTTTTTGAAACTTTCAGTTCTTCCGGGAAAAGAACGAAACGAGGATCCGGCGACCACCACAGTATGGGGTCTCCCTCATTGAACCATGGAAATATACCGTATTGATAGGCCAAAATCAATCTTTCGGCAGACAAATCTCCACCCACTGCCAGTATCCCATTTTCAGAGGCTAAACTGGGATGCGGAAATTGGATCTCGTCTTCAGATAACAGATAAATTGGCATACTTCCCTGTGAATTAAGGCAATAGATTACGGTTTACCAATATGCAAAATTGGTGGTGGAAAATCGATGTTTCAACAACTACATAAGTTTTCCACAAAGTTTTCCACATTATGCGACATTTTTTTGTCTTGTACACAAAAAAGTGAGATAAAGTGCAATACTCAGCAAGACCAATGCACCTCCCTGGTGCATAACGCCCAAACCTACTGGAATAACGCCTCTGCTGTATAATAAAGTTAGAATCCCTAACGTCATTTGGATTATTAACATACTTATCAACAGTAAGGAAGCCGTTCTGAAAGGCCCCTTTACAGAGCGTTTAAACACGAGCCGAACAAAAGCTAAACCTATGAAAAACAAGGCGTAAGCAGTAGTTCTGTGAAATACCTGAATGAACGCAACCATAAAAGTATTGCTATCATAATTAACAAAGTTTTCCACAACCCATAAAGTAGAGTCTTTTAACACGTCCGGAATAAATTGTCCGTTCATGTCCGGCCAGGAAGGAAAGTACAAACTAGCCTTGGTGCCAGACATGATGCCTCCTAATACAATTTGAAAGGCAGTAAGCGAAGAAATGAAAATTGTCCACTTTTTTAACAATTTACTGTGGAAAACATGTTTATTAGGTACCATTGCTTTAAATGTCGTCCACAATAAATAACTATATAGTAAAAAAGCTAAAGACAAATGCATGGTTAATTTATAGGCATTCACCCACGGTCGGTTAATCAGTCCGCTAGCTACCATGATCCAGCCGAAGGAAGCCACTACTGCTGCCAGCAGAAAGACGACTCCCAACCTTCGCAACAGCATTTTATCAAAATATCCCCGTATCCAAAAAATAGTGAATGGTATGATAAAGACGAAGCCCATCATCCGAGCCCACAACCGGTGAAAATATTCCCAAAAGAAAATAAACTTAAATTCTGACATACTCATCCCCTCATTAATCTTCTGATACTGCGGGGTGGCCTTGTAAAGATCAAATGCTTCTTCCCACTGAGAGGCATTCATAGGCGGCAACGTACCGGTAACGATCTCCCATTTCGTGATAGAAAGCCCGGAGCCGGTCAGACGGGTAATGCCTCCTACAACCACCTGAACAAAGATCAATACGAGGCCTGCGATCAGCCATGCTTTGACAAGCTTTGAATATTTTTGGGGCTCCGCTCCTGATTGCGATCCCGAAGCATGTGTTTTTTCGTGTAATGTAAGGTCTTCCATTTCTAATCTTTTCTGAAACAAAAACAAAGGTAAATCATTTTGTTTGGGTCTTCCCTTTTCTGGACGATTGGTGTCCTATTAATATTTATTTTTAATTATTTTTTTTCAAACCCCTTCATCATTATAGCTGTGGAAATGTTAGTTTATCTGTAAAAAATTCAGTTATCCACTTTAAGCTATAATAACTTCTGATTTTTCAACAATCCACTAACAACCTAGTTGATCTAAAATCAACTGCTTACGTTTTTTTACACGATTCGTACAAAACTTTTTTAACATTACCCTACATCGTGGAATAGCTGTGGAGTAAACTACAGTAATCCACTTTTCTACCCACTAAAAAGATTATATCTATATATCTGTATTTTTAGATTATTAGTAAGTATGGAAAACTCACACCTATACTGACACTTTTTCCAGATTTCCCTGTTAATAATCAAAAATGTAAATAGCTGATAATGTTACCTTTTTGTAAACTAAATTAAGGCAATGTTAATAAGTGTTTTTCCCGGGCCGAAACAAATCCAAAAGGGCATCCATATTTTTGTTTTGAGTAGTCGTTAGTTGTTGTGAATAAAGCTTATCTTTTCCACTATCCAACGAAAACATTCAACTATGTGTGGCAGGTATTCTCTCAGCACCGACCCCAATCAATTGAAAGCTCAATTTGGAGATATTGAAATGGGCGATGCTATTCAACCGAACTATAATGTAGCGCCTACTCAATATTCGTATGTCATTGCGGATGATCATCCCAATGTACTCCAGCAATTCAAGTGGGGTTTGATTCCTTTTTGGGCAAAAGACGAAAAGATCGGAAGTCGAATGATCAACGCGCGCAGTGAAGGGATTGAAGATAAGCCTTCCTTTCGTGCCGCTATAAGAAGAAGACGTTGTTTGGTGTTGGCCGACAGCTTCTATGAATGGGTAAAGAGGGATGGGAAAAAAATTCCTCAGCGAATTTTAATGAAAGATGATTCACTTATGGTTATGGCCGGCATTTGGGAGGTGTGGTCAAAAGGACCTGCGCCGGTATATAGCTACTCCATCATTACCTGTCCGCCGAATGAAGAAATGGTGCCTATTCACAATCGGATGCCGGTTATTTTTCCTTACAAGGATCAATGGGAGGAATGGCTGAGCGATATGGAACTCAATCGGGTGCTGGATATGTTACATACGCCGGATAATGATATTTTGAAAACCTATGAGGTGAGTACTCAGGTGAATAATGTGCGGAATAACGGGCCTGAGTTGCACGAAGCTGTTAATAAATGAATTGTGATTGTGAAAAGGCGTACGCCTTTTCACAATCACAATTCAAAAAAACACATCATGAAAATTGTACTACAAAGAGTAAGCGAAGCCTCTGTGAAAGTAGACGGAGAGACTACCGGAGCCATCGAAAACGGCCTGCTGTTGTTGTTGGGAATTGAAGATGCCGATACCCAGGACGACATCGACTGGCTTTGCCGAAAGGTGATCAATATGCGTATTTTTAATGACGAAAACGGTGTTATGAACCGATCTGTAAAAGATGTGGGCGGCGCCTTGTTAGTCGTTAGTCAGTTCACGCTTCATGCCAGTACTAAAAAAGGAAACCGGCCATCTTATATAAAGGCGTCCAAACCAGATTTTGCCATTCCCATGTACGAGCGCTTTGTGAAACAGCTGGAGGTGCTATCCGGTTTGCAGGTCGAAACCGGTGTTTTTGGTGCCGATATGAAGGTCCAGCTTATCAATGATGGTCCTGTCACCATCATCATCGATTCAAAAAATAAGGAATAATGCAAATACAGGAAGCCCAGCAAGTAGTGGATCAATGGATCAATACCGTTGGTATACGTTATTACAATGAACTGACTAATACGGCCATTCTGATGGAGGAAGTGGGAGAAGTAGCCCGACTCATGGCCCGATTATATGGCGAACAGTCTTTTAAAAGTCCCGAGCAGGCCCGAACAGCCAAAGCGGACCTGGCCGATGAAATGGCCGATGTGCTGTTCGTATTGATCTGCCTGGCTAATCAAACGGGCATCGACCTGACGGAAGCTTTGGAGAAAAATCTGAATAAAAAAACCAAACGGGATGCAGAACGGCATGCTAAAAACGAGAAACTAAAATAAGAGGAGTGCGGCTCAGCCGCACTCCTCTTATTTTAGTTTCTCGTTTTTAAAAGGGGAATCTTCCTGATGCGCATGTATCAGCTGAATAGATAAGTACAAACTAATCGACAAAGTAAAGAAGGCCAATACCGCCAGATTTTTATAGGCTTGTTGCAGAATAAAGAAGTCATACAGCCCGTGCAAACAAATGGAGCTCAATAAACCAATACTGATCAATTTCCACTTTTTTTCAGGCTTAAACTTAGCTTTTCCAATAAAATAGCCCTGAATCACGGCAAATGAAGCATGAGCCGGAACGGCTGTGAAGGCTCTGAGCACCAAGGCATTCAGGTTAAACCTGGAAGCATACAGTACATTTTCGAGGCTTGCAAAGCCCATGGCAATGACGACTGCGTAAAGTATGCCATCGAAGGGTTCATTAAAAAACGACTGCCGGTAAGGATAGATCATTAAGGCAGCAAATTTGGAACATTCTTCGACCAGGGCGACAAACAGAAAAGAGTAGATCAGCATCGGCACAATTTCCATCGGATTATCAAAACCGCGTGCTACGCCTAATCTTTCAAGTTGCAGGATTGGAAGGGTGGTGAATACCCCCAGGATGTAACAAATAAAAATAGGTAGTAGATCCTCTTTTTCATACTTGTCCATAAAATAAATGAACGTGATGATCAGCAGGCCCGGGACAATAGCCAATAAGTGTAGCAGTATACTCATGGCTTACTGTTTGTGAAAAATAAAGTCAGCGAAATCAGCTATTACTTGGCTGATCGTTTCGGGAACCTCAAAGAGGCCCATGTGTCCAACTTGTTCTAACAGGTGTATGGAAGCGATATTGGGCAGATGTGTTTGATCAATAAGCTTTTCGTTGGGTTCCAGCTCGTCTAATTTTCCTACAATAAACAATACGGGAACCTCCACTGATTTTAGTATCTGTGTGCGATCAGGCCGGTTTTTCATAGCTTCCAGGGCATTGATGATGCCTTTTGGGTCATAAGTCAGCGCTTTATCCACGAGCGATTGAACAATATGCGGATGTTCAGAAGCATATTCGGAAGGGAATAATTTAGGGATGAGTTGCCTGACATAAGAGGCTGAACCATTTTTTTCGATGAATTCAATACTCTTTTGCCTGGCCTCTTTTTTTTCAGTTCCATCTTCATATGGATGAGAATGGATAATACCCAATGCAGTTAATAATTCCGGATACTTTTCAGCAAAGGCCAGGGCGACGTAGCCACCCATGGAATGCCCCATCAGACAAATACGTCCGACTTGTAAGTCTTGACACAGGGCATGAACGATATCCGCCATTTCCTCTATTCCACAATCTTCAATCGTATCTGACTCTCCAAAACCCGGCAGATCCAGGCTAATAAAAGTGATACCCCAATTTTCAGCATCTGCAGATACGGTGTTCCACATACTTCGGTCTTCACAAAAACCATGAAGGAAAATCATGGCCGGACCTTCTCCTTTTTTTTCGTAGGCTATCTTATTACCATTATATATATAAGCGTTCATCATGTAGCTTTTTGAAGCAATTGCTTAAACTGGGCATCGTATATCGGAGCTAAATTACTCCAATCATACCGGGTCACAAAATTCCTATACTGATTATTCTGTCTTATATCTTGTATTGCACTCATTGCCCGAACAACTTTTTCATAGAGTTCTTCTTCTTTATTGTATAGATGTGTAGCATGCAATTCGTCAGGAATATGTTGCGGGTAAGAAAGTCGGTCAGGAAGTAAAGGATAACAATTGCAATAGATGGCCTCAACGACGCTTAGCCCAAAAAACTCTTGTCGGCTGGTGACGGGTAAAATATCGGCCTGCCACAGCAAGCGGGCATAATCAGTGCGGGAGGGCGCAAAACCAAAATGAAGGATTTCACTGGATAGTTTTTGCCGGGCTTCTTCAAAAATGGAGGGGTATTGTTGATAATGCTGTCCTAAAACGATCAGCTTAAAAGGCCGGCCGGTATCTTTTATTCGAAACAAGAGGCGGAAGAATGCTTCCGGATCCTTGTCATACTCCCAGCGATGATTCCATAAAAAAGTGGGATGTCCGTTTTTTTCCGGGATGGTAACTTTATCCAGTTCTTGCAGATTACATCCAAGGTCCAGTACAGCGCTTTTGGTTCGGATCTGTTCCAGTGTATGTAATTGTTTTTGATCCGGGAACTGTCTTAAAAATGCGGGCAGGGCTTCCAGAAAGCTTTCTTTATGAAAAGAAGAATTAAAGTAAAGAGCGTCGGCCAGCAAAGCAGAAGTGAAGTTGATGTAACCATAATGGTGGTCTCGTTCCAATTCAATATCCTGATCATTGGGCGACCAGGGGTAGGTAATTTGATTTTCGTGGAAATATAGGGCGATCGGGCAGCTGCCCGTTTTTTCCTTTGAAAAAGATAGGAACGTTGATAGGTCTAGCATATCCGTGCATAAGATCAGGTCGGGGGAGAAGGACTCGTCCAAAAATTGCTGGGCCAACGGCAGGGCGCCTCCAACCATTCTCCACTTCCAATGACGGCCCTTTAATGAAAAAATCCGGAGCTCGTGGGCACTAACGCGTTGTAATTGGGTGGCCCACTGCCGATGACTACCCGAAAAAAACGGTTCAATTAACGCTATTTTCATATTTCTTGTTAAAGGGATGCTAAGAGACGAAAATTAAATTTAGTAAAAAATGGTTTTTGTTATCTTTATGCAATAAGATTAAATTTTGGAACTGTCTCATCTGCCTTAGTTGGATGAGACAGCTCCAAAAAACAATATTATTAATGTCTAATTTCTCTGATATAAAAAAGGGATTATCCAATATTGAAGCGCTTGAACGCGAGTTAAACCTGAAGCAACTTCAGGTGAATCGGCTGTTGAATATTACACAGGCGATCAACAACAATGTGTCAGCTCATGGACTTTTTGATATGTACAACTCTTTTTTGAGTTGGGAAATAGGCGTTAAAAAAATGGCCCTGTATGTAAGAAATGGCGACCAATGGGACTGTGCTACTTCTATTGGAATCAAGCCGGATCTTCTGAGAATGGACATCACCGACTGCTTCCCCAAGTTTGAGCGACTGAAAAACCTGGAGGACTATGCAGACCACAAGCTTATTAAGCTGTTTGATGTGGTCATACCGGTCAGTCATAAAAGCCAGCCAATCGCTTACGTATTTATTGGGGGGTTTGGTGAGGATGATGATATGTATAGCAAAATACAATTTATTACCACCATCACAAATATTATTGCGGTAGCCATTGAGAATAAGCGTTTATTTAAGCGACAGCTGGAGCAGGAGCGATTGCGAAAGGAAGTAGAGTTAGCATCGGAGGTACAAAAAATGCTGATCCCCATCACCTTGCCCAGCACAGAAGCTTACGAACTGGCCAGTAAATACAAGCCACACCTCGGTGTTGGAGGAGATTATTTCGATTTCATAGAATTTGAGGATGGCAAGATCGTGTTCTGTGTAGGAGATATCTCAGGTAAAGGCATTGCAGCAGCCTTATTAATGGCCAATTTCCAGGCCAACTTTCACACCCTAATCAATAAAAGAGCCGAATTGGATGAGTTTGTCAGAGCACTCAACAACTCTGTGAACCTCATAACACAAGGCGAGCGATTCATTACTTTTTTCATAGCTGAATACAACATTAATACCCGCCGTCTGAAATATGTTAATGCCGGTCACAACCCACCTATTCTTGTGATGCAAGGAGAGATCCATTTTTTGAATAAGGGCTGTACCATATTAGGATCTTTTCAGGAACTTCCCAGGGTAGAAATTGGTTCTATGGATGTTAACTGGGATGCCCTAATCCTTGCATATACCGATGGCCTGACGGATGTGACCAATGAGGAAGGGGAGTTTATTGATGAACAAAGTATTTATGACTTTGCGAAAAGCAATTATCGGCTTTCGGCGGAGACCTTCAACGAGAATTTACTCAAGCAGGTGGAGGCTTACAAAGGCGATAATACCTACCCGGATGACATTACATTGCTGACCTGCCGGATATTTGATTAAGATCACGTCTCAAGGAGGGAAGGATCAGGCAACTTTTATAATCCCTACTCGTTATTTTAGAAGTTGTATTAAGTTATTCTTCAAAAATCTAATTATTTTCGGTTTCAATCGATATAGTATTGATAGAAATAGGACTTTTTCTATATTATCCACCGATAATTTCTATTAGCCTATTTTTTTTAGGTATTCTGTTTATTAGGATCTTATCACTATATCATAGTATCAAACAATCATAGCATCAATATATATAATGAGAGATAAGAATGTAGCTGGTATTTTAGCATTGTTTTTCGGCTGGGCGGGTATTCATCGATTTTACCTCGGACAGGTTGGCCTGGGTATCTTGTACGCCATTTTGTTGTTCACAGGTATTTCGGCTATTCTGGGCCTGATCGATGCCATCGTGTTCTTCTCCATGGATCAGGAAGTATTTGATTATAAATACAACGAGGCTGCTATTCGCCGCCGCCGTCGGGTACAGCAACGCAGAAGAAGATACGATACCGACTTTGAAAGAGAGGACAGAAGAAGAGATCGCCGGGTAGATCAGTACAAAAGCAGAGAGCGGAAAAAAGACCTGAGTGATGAGAGAAGAGCCGACCGTCAAAAGTATTATCAACGCCCGACACCCAAACCGGTCAAATCTAACCCTTATAAAAATAGCGGTATAAAAAAATACAAAGATTACGATTACGACGGTGCCATCGAGGATTTCCAAAAAGCATTGGAAATTGATGAGAAAGACATCGCCGTTCATTTCAATATCGCCTGTGCCTATTCCCTAAATGAAGAGGCTGACAAGGCATTTCATCATTTAGATAAGGCGGTGAGTCTGGGCTTTAATGACTTCAAACGGATTAAAGAACACGATGCCCTGGCTTTTCTGCGCATCCAAAACAAATTCGAGGCCTTCGAAGAGAATGGCTTCCAAATCGAGAAAGCTGCTCAAATCGATCCTCCACAAGAAAAAGAAGACGTACTGGATCTGACAACTGCTGCAAAAGAAGAAGAAAAGCCAACTAATGAAGAAAACCTGAATCTTGAGTCCGGCGACTTGCTGGAACAACTCAAAAAACTCGGCGAACTCAGAGATAAAGGCCTGCTGACAGAAGAAGAATTTGTCGTTCAGAAGCGGAAGCTATTAGAATAATATTTTTTTAACAGGTCCCACCGCAACATCATTAGGCATCTCTATGTTAAAATATTGCAATAGAATGGGTAATATTTTTATTTTGCAATAAATAATATTTCCAGATATAAAATTTGGGCATCCAATCGCTCTAATTTTATATCTAATGTAAGTTAGTTGATAATTCAGAACTTGGTTACAGTAAGTTAGAGACAATAAGACGGACCCGGTTCCAAAAAAAAGATTATGGTCGCAGAATCATTAATTTCAAATGTCATTCTTCCACTGCGGACCTCTGATACGGGAGATGAAGCCCTCAGCATGATGGATGACTTTTATGTGCGTCATCTGCCGATCGTCAATAACGAACAGTTACTTGGATTGATCTCCGAAAATGATATTCTCAATTTTGACGCTCATGAAGCAGTGGGCTCCTACAGCCTATCACTGATCAGGCCCTACGTTAATGCAGGTGATCATATTTATGAAGTCATGCGTCAGCTGGCACAAGGAGATCTGTCGGTTATACCTGTTGTCGATGACGAAAACAACTACCTCGGCGTCGTTACTCAAGAAGATCTACTCAATTATTTTGCTACCACTTTTTCTTTCACCGAACCTGGAAGTATTATTGTACTCGAGCTCAATAAAAGGGATTATTCGATGGCCGAAATTGCCCGGATTGTTGAGTCTGAGGGTGCAGTGATTCTGAGTACCTTTATCACTTCACGGCCCGATTCGTTGAAAATGGAAGTGACCATCAAGGTGAACCGCCAGAACATTCAATCTATCATCGCCACTTTCCAGCGATTCGATTATCTGATCAAAGCCTCCTTCAATGAGGTTGAATATATGGATTCGCTGAAGGATCGATATGACTCCCTGATGAGTTATCTGAATGTTTAATGCTTCTTCAAGCTGTTGATTCAGTCTAATTGCTTTTAAGGCCTTATTGTTAACTCCCGGCATAATTTTTTGAAAATTAGCGAGGCATATCTATACTAATTTTCTTATTTTCATATTTAATACAATATCATCAGAGCAATGCAGCGCGACTGTAGGTCTGAAAATTGAAAGCTGAAGCTCCAATACATTGAGAATAGCAAGGTATTGACGCTAATGACTGATTGAACGACTATACATAATCCTATGGAAAACTATGCGTACTCTTTTTTACATATTAATAATTTGTTGCACCACTCTTGCTGTACAAGCTCAACAGAAGACTGCCTTTATCAGCCAGATCACCATTGAGGGAAACAAAAGTACCAGAAGCAATACCATCCTGCGAGAGTTGAGTTTCAGTAGGGGCGATTCAGTTGCAGTGGATGAATTGGATGAACGACTCCGGGAAAGTGAGTTGCTACTGATGAACACCGGGCTTTTTAACCAGGTCCAGATTTTTTTTAAAAACTGGATAGCTGAAACCAATGAAGTGCATATTCACATTGTGGTGGCGGAATCCTGGTACATTTATCCCATACCGCTTTTCGAACTGGCAGACCGTAATTTTAATGTTTGGTGGGTAGATCAAAAACGCTCTTTGAAGCGTACCAATATTGGCATCAATTTTTCGCACACCAATTTTTCAGGCCGGGCCGACCGGCTTGAGCTAATCACCAAATTTGGCTATACCCGTAATTTTTCTCTGAAATATGAACGGCCTTATTTTAATGCCTCCCAAACCTTGGGATTCTTAATGGATGTGTCCTATTTCCAGAACAAAGAGGTCAATTATCTTACTTTCGGTAATAAACAGGTTTTTTATAGTGAAGACGATCGCTTCGTTTACCAACGCTTTAAATCCCGCTTAGGTCTGAGCTTTCGGCCCGGCCTACGTCAGTGGCACGAATGGGAACTTTCATATAATCAAAATAAGGCCTCTTCCGTCATTTCCCGGGAGTTGAATCCTGATTTTTTTCTTAACGGCGAAGACTTTCAACGTTACTTTTCAATTAAATACAGCTTTACCAGCGATTTCAGAGACCGACGATTCTACGCTCTGAACGGCCATTATTTTGAGGCCGAAATTGAAAAAGATGGCCTCGGTATTATGAACAGCCGCAACGGACTTACCCTTAATCTGGAATACAACAAATATTGGTCCCTCTCTAAAAAATGGAGCTTTGCTCTTTTTAACAATGGAAAACTGTCTGTCATCAGAGGCCAACAACCATATAATGATAACCGGGCGGTCGGCTTTGACCAAAAAAGTATACGCGGATATGAACTTTATATCATAGATGGGCTCGATATGATGTATACCAAAAGCAGTTTGCGCTTTAATTTGATAAATAAAACTGTAACTTTCGGAAAGTTAATACCCATACCTGCTTTTCGTTATATGCCATTGCAGGTTTACCTGGCATTTAACAATGACGTGGGTATAGTGCACAGTCCTTACGAGTCTATAGACAATCCTTTCAACAACAGAGTACTCTGGGGAGGAGGATTAGGCTTGGATTTTGTACTATACAACACCAGGGTATTTAGCTTGGAATACAGTTTCAACCATCTTTTTGAAAATGGTTTATTTATACATCTCAACCTCAATATTTAATGCAAATTGTTGTATTCAGTAAAGTTCTGAAAGAAAAAGACATACCTTATATACAAAACTTGTTTGATGCTCTTTTCGAGCAGGGAATCACTACCTATGTTTATGGGCCCTATCTCGAACAGATTCAAGGGAAGATTAAATTCAAGAAGGATGTAGGGGTGTTTGAAGGATATATGGATTTTGCCGTCAAGAAATTCAATTTTTTTATTACACTAGGAGGGGATGGCACCATTCTGGAAGCCCTTACTCATATACGTGAGCATAATGTTCCTGTATTAGGCGTTAATTTAGGGCGACTGGGTTTTTTGGCAAGTATCGAAAAAAGACATATCGAACTGGCGATCCGTTCGCTCAAGCAGGGAAGATATCAATTGGATGAGCGGCGTATGTTGTATCTTGAGTCCAATTTTCCACTCTTTGGTAACACCCGCTTTGCGCTCAACGACTTCACCTTGCATAAGCGAGATACTTCTTCTATGATCACGATCCACACTTTTATCAACGGCGCCTACCTGAACTCCTACTGGGCGGATGGTATTATAGTGGCTACGCCCACAGGTTCTACCGGGTATTCGCTCAGTTGTGGAGGTCCGATCATATTTCCGCAGTCAGGTAATTTTATTGTAACGCCGGTTGCTCCTCACAATCTGAATGTACGGCCCATAGTCATTTCGGACGACTCCGTTATTTCTTTCGAGATCGAGGGAAGAACGGAGAATTTCCTTTGTACGCTTGATTCGCGTTTTGAGACGATTACTTCTGCACATCAACTGGCCGTTCGGAAAAATG
>JAUIKE010000295.1 GCA_030430845.1 Bacteroidia bacterium
ACCAATAATATTCTTTTAGGAGGTTGTTTTAAGAAAAAAACTTCGTTTTTTTCTTAAAACAACCTCCTAAACAAAATTTTCGGGGGTGGGTGAAAACGAGGAACGAGTTTTTACACAACCCCACCTTCTACTAATCGATAGGAATTTACTCTAAAAATTGTAGATCCCCTTTATTCCAGGAAGCATTTTTTTAGAAATCACGGTTTGTAAAACCTGGCCATATTCATAAAACCTCGGAATGTCCTCATTTTTCAATGCCCGTATATTTGGGATAGAGTGCCCGGTATCCAAATAGCCTTAAAACAGGCCCAAGCCCGGCAAATAAAACCTTTTGAAGCCCTCTTGGCAAATTAGCCAGAACCGTGGGGCTATCCAGGTACCTGCCGGTGACCATGGCTTGGAAAAAAGAGAGTTGTCCATCCTTGACCTTACCCCTTCCCGGTTTCAATGAATTCAAAACTATCTCCCGTGAACTGATCTACCAGTTTTTGTCCTTTGTGTGGCATGATGGCTTGTAGTTTTAATGCAGTATTAGGTGTCTGCTTGTTTAGGAATGTATTCAAGGTAAGGCATCCCCTCTTTATTGGCAGGCAGATTAAGTAAACGGCAGTCTCAGCTAAGTAAACGACGGAATGATTAAGTATAGGGAAAGAAAGAGAAAATAAGGGGTTGGTGAACGATCAGTCTAATTGAAATATCTTTTCCATTAAAATCCACTTCTCCCCTTCTTTGGCCATGGGCAAAGCTTGCTGATATTTCCACATCAGTTCTTCCCATTCCTGTACCTTGGGATTAGCCGCATCCATCGCTGATTTTTTTTCAAAGGAGAAGGTTTCGTTCACGAGCATGATCATAAAAAGGCGATTGCCAACAGCATAAATTTCCAGGTCCTCTACACCGGCCTCTTTGATACTAACAATGATTTCCGGCCAAACTGCCCGGTGATAGGCTTTATATTCCTGAATTAATTGTTCGTCGTCTTTTAGGTCTAATGCCCAACAGTATTTAGTTAATGTCTCCCTATTCATATGTTTTTACAATTATAATGCCCTATCCAAATGCGTGTAACCACCATCTACAAACAGCAACTGCCCGGTCGTGTGGCTCGATTTGTCGGACAATAAAAAGGTAACCGTATCAGCAATTTCCTCAGCAGTGGTCATTCGATTCTCCAGTGGGATCTTGCCTGTTATTCCAGCCAGTTTTTCTTCCGGATTATCAAAAGTTTTTATCCATCGGTCATACAATGGGGTATAACACTCGGCCACAATGACGGCATTTACCCGAATGCTGTAGGGCAGTAATTCCACCGCCCATTCTCGGGTCAGGGCGTTTCGCCCACCATTGGCAGCGGCATAGCCCGAAGTACCTCCCTGCCCGGTTAAAGAAGTTTTAGAACCTATATTGACAATGGCCCCTTTCGCCTTTTTCAAATAAGGTAGTGCCAAATGTGCCATCAAATAATAATGCCCGACATTCCGCCGAATGGACCTCATGAAATCGTCGTAATTCCCGTGCTCTAAACCTACCCCATCATTCACTCCTGCATTATTCACCAGGCCGTCGATCCTGCCAAATTCTTTTACGGCCTTTTCAACCGCCTTTTCACATAATTCGGGTTCGGTTAACTCTGCTATGGCATACGAAGCCCTCCCTCCTCGATCTTTAACCGTTTGAACAGCCTTTAAAACATCTTTTTCTTTCCTACCAACGATGAATGGGATCGCTCCTTCAGCAGCTAGGGAAGTCACAATTCCCCAACCTATCCCCTTCGAACCACCGGTTACGATGATGACTTTATCCTTTAAGTTTAAATCCATTTTATTTGGTTTTTAAGTTTTAGGTATATGGTTCGTTGAACTTGAGGGTATTTCAAAAAGCCCCGCTGGGGCTGCTTTCACGTCAATGACTATGCCCCCAAGCTCAACGGTCCTTATATTTAGGTATGAGGACCTCGATAAATTAGGGCAATCCCACATTTAATCCATAAAACTCCATAGCATTGCCCCCCATTATTTTGGCCTGTTCATTTTCTGACAAGGTGGTCACATAATCTTCCACAATGGCCATTTGCTCTTGATATGTTGCAGCGACCAAACAGACTGGCCAATCTGAGCCGTACAGCACTCTATCTGCTCCAAAAGCAGATACGACCACATCCAAAAAGGGAGCGAATTCACTTTTATTCCATTGAAAATTCGTTGTTTCGGTCACCATTCCAGAAAGTTTACAACACACATTGGGGAAGCCGGCTAATTTCTTAATGTTGGTCCGCCATTCCTCAGAGATGCCTTCCGAAATTTTTGGTTTTGCCATATGATCCAGTACAAATGGCTGATCGGGAAATAAGCGGACCAACTCAATCGCAGCCGGCAACTGATGTGCATAGACCAAAATGTCATAGGTTAAACCATAGTCCGACAATTGCCCAATGCCTTTCTGCACGTCTGCTCGCAACAAAAAATCATCCGGCTCAGCCTGTGCGATGTGGCGAACGCCTTTAAACAATTGGTTTTCAGCGTAATGCGCTAATTTTTCGCTGACATTATCCGCTACCAGGTCCACCCAGCCGACGACGCCTTTTATAAAGGTATTTTCAGCTGCCAGTTTTAATAAAAATACGGTTTCGGTTTCTGATTGGTCGGCCTGCACCGACACACAGCCATCAACCCCATTTTCTGTGAGAATAGGTCGTAAATCTTCAGGCAGAAAATCTCTTTGGATGACTTGCATGGAATCATCGATCCAGGCATCTCGAATGGGGTCGAACTGCCAAAAATGTTGATGAGCGTCTATTTTTATCATGAGGCATTCTTTTGGAAAGGGATTACTTCCTGACGGGAGCTCCCCAAGCCTTCTATTCCCAATTCCATCACATCCCCGGCTTTCAGGTATTTAGGTGGATCAAAGCCTAAGCCTACTCCGGATGGCGTGCCTGTTGAAATAACATCACCAGGGAGCAAGGTCATAAACTGGCTGAGATAACTTATGACGTGAGGGATATCAAAAATAAAATCCGAGGTATTGCTATGCTGAAGTTGTTCTCCGTTTAAGTTCAGCCAAAGGTCTAGATTATGGGGGTCGGTTATTTCCGATTTGGTCACCAGGTAAGGACCGATTGGAGCGAAGGTATCACAGCTCTTTCCTTTTACCCATTGCCCTAGCCTTTCCAGCTGAAAAGCTCTTTCACTGACATCGTTATGCAACATATAGCCTGCTACATAATCCATGGCCTCTTCCTTAGAAACATAGGACGCTTTTTTCTCGATGACCACTGCCAGTTCAACTTCCCAATCTGATTTTTCGCTTCCTTTCGGGAGCATAACCGGATCATTAGGGCCAATAATAGAAGAGGTTGCCTTAAAAAAAATAACGGGTTCACTTGGTACCGCCATACCACTTTCCTCCGCATGTTTGGCATAATTTAAACCTACGCAAACAATTTTTGAGGGGCGGCCAATCGGAGGTCCAAGTCGAACATCCTCACTAATTTCCGGGCAACTTTTTTTATTTTCTTCCAGCCAGTTCTCTAGTCTGCTAACTCCATTGGAAGCAAAGAAGTGTTCCTCATAATCTTCTCCAAAGGCGGATACGTCAAGGCGAACGCCTTCTGTTAATTCTATACCGGGCTTTTCTTTTCCCGATTCACCAAATCTTATTAATTTCATCTGTTTAAAGTTTCTCTGCTGTTTAAAATTTCAACCATTTAACTTAATAAATCCTCCATCAATTGGAAAATCTGTACCCGTAAGGAAAGAGGCTTCATCTGAACATAAATATAGGGCTAAATTGGCAACCTCCTGAGGCATACCCATTCTACCAATAGGCTGTGTTTTGGATAGGTTATCAAACATTTCCTTTTCTTTACCGGGATAGTTTTTGGCAATAAATCCATCAACAAATGGGGTATGGATTCGGGCAGGAGAAATGCTGTTACATCTAATATTGTAAGCTAAATAATCTTTGGCAACGGAATAGGTCATCGTCAAAACCGCTCCCTTCGTCATGGAATAGGCAAAACGATCTGCCAAACCCAATGATGCGGCGATAGAGGCCATATTAACAATGACGCCCTTTTTCTTTTCTTTAAAATGAGGGATAAGGGCTTTTATACAGTTATACACTCCTTTGATATTAACACTGTACAGCCTGTCCAAGTCCTCTTCGGGCGTTTGTTCAATATTTCCAACAAAGGCAATGCCGGCATTATTGATTAGAATATCGATATCGCTTTGGGTAGTAAGGATATCATGGATTACTTTTTCTACACTTTTGTATTTCGATACATCGCATTGGTGAAAAAAAGCTGCATTCTGTTGGAGGGTAATCTCACTAACTGTTTGAGCGGCTGCTTCTGCATTCATATCAAGGATATGTACGGTAGCCCCCATCTCGGCAAATGTTTCGGAAATGGACTTCCCGATGCCGCTTCCTCCACCGGTGATGACGGCAGTCTTGTTTTTTAAGCTAAATTTCATTGTTTGTTAATATATTTATCTATCAATTATTGGTAATTAATGAACGCCTCTAATGCCATTTGAATTAAATAGAAAGTCAAACCGAAAAAATAACTAAAAAAAGTTATCTTGAATGGATTAAAAAAACACCTAACATGACACTCAGCCCACTAACTTTTAATCAAACGGTCAATCCCTACTTTCCATTCCTCTTTATTACACCCAGTTTGTTAACAGACAATCCTTTAGAACTAGAGCATAACCAAGAAGAAGAACTACTTTTTGCCGCTCACATAAAATTTTCCTCCTCTAAACCAGGCCTTTTGGTGGCCAGTAATCAAAGGGTGATCATGTATCATTTCAAAGAATCTCTTCTCAAAAGAGCGGTCAAGTTCGGTATTGATGAACTGAAAGGAGAGATCATGGGTAATATCCCCGTTTTTTCCGACATATTAGCCGTAAAAGATAAATTATCGGAATGGAATCAACAATACAAGGACGCCAATAAAGATTGGAATGAGGAGGCCCGTCAAAAAATCAGAAGGTTTGCAGAAATGATGGCCGTTCCACCTGAAGATCTTTTGCATAATAAGGAAGGATGGAGTGTTCAAAGCGAGTTCGACTTTTCTTCTTTGGCCAAAGCCCTTTCCAAATTAGAGTTATTTGGAGAAAAATTGTATCTGGACTGGGACTTAAAGCAATCTCAACACATCCCGAATGGACTAAATTTTTCAACGCCTAAATTATTTTCGGATTATGCATTGCCTGGATTGTGGGCACTAAGCCTTCATCTTAAACCTTTAATCGAAAAATATGGCTTTACTGTTGTAAATAGTGACAGAGGGCTTTTTATTCAAAAATCTGAAAAAGTAAAAGCTAAAGGACCTGAAGCTACTGATTTTTCACCTTATATGGCCATGGATCCTTTTAATACTTTTGCGGATGAGTTTATTTACCAGAGAACAATGGAAGCTCCCTGGGATATGTCTCATGATCCAAATGCTGCCGCCCTCCAGGAACAGTTGGATCCCAGAGCTAAAATCCTGGAAAACTTTAACGCTTATTTTCCTCCAAATATCGGCTACAGATGGCAGGATACCAATTGGCGATGGCAATTATTTCAATAACGTAATAAAAGACGTTTTGACTACCCTTGCTCATATGAACCAGCATCAGGAGATAGCTATTGATTTTACAGGATTTCAGGAAGTAGAATCCGCTTCCTTAAAAAGCCTTGATCTGTTAAATGCACAAAGCTGGTGCCAGAATATAGAAAAGCTTTACCTTGCTCCCGGAAGCAATGAAATCGTTTCGGTCTATTTATCTAAAATAATTCCTTCCTCAGATAGCATCCATCCCTACATCTGGATAATTGAAGGAGTCCTGCCCACCGGCTTTTTAAATGCACAGCAAATCACTACCCCTTCACAGGCTTTGGGGACCTATATTGGTGAAACGGAAAAATGGATAGACGCCTCCAGAAATCAACAGGATACCAGCAATCTGATCCCGCTTAGCGTGTCGGCTCCCAATTTCGAAGCATTTGAAACCACGCTGAACATCATTAAAAAGAGAATATATCCAGGCTGGATCTAGAAAGTGAGCATTCACTTATGAAGGGTTTACACTGTGGTCATGTGATGGGTGGGGAAATCGGCCTGTTTAGGCGGGAGGTTGCGTTTTCCGGTGATGTCTTAAATACAACGATGTTTTGTTGTATACGGTATTATATGAAAATGGTGCGTCTTATCCGCCTTGGGCGGATAAGACGCACCATTTTATTGTTATACTACCTCCTGTTCATTTTTCTCCATTCCGTATTATTATAACTTCTGTGGGTATTGGGATTAAAATTAGCATCATTAGAGCCGATGATATCGCCATTGGAATTGACGTAATAATTTTGGTACCCTTGCTGAACCTGGAGGTTTCTGTTATCCCATGGATTGGTCACGGTATACTCTTCATGGATCATATTGGTTTCTTTATTTCTCATGCGGTCCTGCATGTCCGATCTACTCCAGTATCCGCGCATACTCATATCGCTTATATCATTATAAGTAGAAGTATGAGTTCTTTGCTGTGCCTGGAAAGCTGCTTCATTGCTGCGCATTCTGGCATTATGGGCTGCTCTGCTTTGGGCCAATCTGGCTTCTGACTCCCGATCCATTCGGTTGAGTTCGGCTGCATGTGCCATTGCATTATTACGATCAACCTGCCAATTGGCCTGGGCATACAAGTAGGTTTCCTTTGCCTGTTCGAAATAATTTGAAGGCGCCTCCAGTTCTGCAATATTGATTGACCAATTACTTCCTGCCTGGGAGTGCATGATTACCTGAGACAACAAAACCAGAGATTTTTGTCCATTAGGTTTTTGCCATTCTGATGCCAGAACAAAGCATGATTGTATTCTGGAACGGTTCATGGCTCCCTGAAGCAATTGCATATTTCTCTGTGCTATATTTTGCAATGGATATTGTCTGATAAGTTGACTACCCTGCTGCTGGTAAGGCTGCATAACGCGTTGTTGAAATATGGTCTGCAGGGGAACAGGATTAGCCACCTTCATACCGGACACTTGAGCCACATAAGGATCTATATTAAAACAGTAGACTTCACTAGCGAGGTAATGTACCTTTATTCCATTCGGACCAT
>JAUIKE010000296.1 GCA_030430845.1 Bacteroidia bacterium
GCCAAACCTCCTATAACCTAAGAGTTAATGCCATACCAGAGCCGATTATTAATGGAAAAAATGAGATCTGCCCGGATGAAACGGTCGAACTCGGAACGGAGCAATCTTATGTCAGCTATGAGTGGTCAAATGGTGTCCTGGATTCCTCCATTCAGGTGAATGAAGCAGGGATTTATTTTGTTCAGGTCGTTGATGCGAACGGATGTGAAGGAATTGGTGATTTTAATGTGCGAGAAGGTGCAGTACCGTTGATTCAACTACGGGGCGATTCCGTCCTTTGTGAAGGCGGACAGGTACAAATGGGTGTCACGGAGGATTTTGCCACCATTAAATGGTCAACCGGCCAGGGGGGAAGATCTATTGACATTTTTAATGCAGGGCCTTATTCGGTAACAGTAACCAATGAGGCAGAATGTGTAGACTCTAAAAATTTTAACGTTAGTCAAATTGATCGCCCGATTGCCAATGCCGGACCAGATCTGGAGGCCGATTGTACTGAGCCTGCTCTGGCCCTGAACAGCAGCGGCTCCTCAGTGGGCGATGAATTTGTATATCGCTGGACGGGGCCCGATATCAATAAAGACAATCAAAACCTGATCCAGCCTCTGGTGAACATCAGTGGGCGATATCGCCTGGTAGTGGAAGATACCATCAATGGATGTATCTCTCCGGCCGATGAAGTACTCGTTACCTTCGAGAATGAGGCACCGAATGCTATGCTGTTTGCTAAAGGTTTGATCACTTGCGATAATGATAAGGTTCTACTCGAAGCAGAGCCATTAGTCAATACGGCCGACTTTCAATATCGTTGGTTTGATGTAGATGGGATAGAAATAAGCCCCGATGATAATGATAGCTTTTTTGCCAGAAGTGCTGGACTACATTCCGTTGTGATTACGGATACGCGGACTGGCTGTACGAATACCAAGGCTTTATTAGTAGAGGAAAACACTATTTTCCCAATCGCAGAAGCCGGGCCGGAGGTTTATTTAAAATGTAACGAACCATCAACCCGGATAGATGCTACCGCCTCCGATCAAGGGAACAGTTATTCGATTAGCTGGTCCTCTCCGGATGGGTTTTCGATCGGAGATTCACTGGGCCTGCAGCCGAGAGTGCGCGAACCGGGTTGGTATCATCTGCGTATTCAACGCCTGGCCAACGGTTGCGTGAGCGAAGATTCTGTGTTAGTCCTGACGGATACTCTGATCCCACTTGCTGACGCTGGTCTGGATCAGCGCCTGGCCTGCAACGAGCCCTTTGTCCGATTGGACGCCACCGCATCTAGCGGAGCCGGGCGGCTCAACTATCGCTGGACATCGCCCGATCATCCTGATTTCGTGGCCATTAACCCACAACCGGCTATCTCGGACCCCGGTATTTATCTGTTAAAAGTCGAGGATGTCCAAAATGGATGTATTGATATCGATACAGTGGTGGTCGCGGATGGAGGGGCCGGGCCTGAGGAAATGTTCTTCTCTATTGTCCCACCTTCTTGCAAGGGCGATCAAAACGGTCGCATCCTGCTCGATAGTGTGAGCGGAGGAGAAGGCCCCTACTTGTTCAGCTTTGAGCTGGGCACCTATGGCTTTCAGCAACAATGGGATCAATTGGGTACCGGAGAATACCGCATCATCGTACAGGACATTGAAGGCTGCGAATACTTGCAACGTGTAGAGGTGCCGGATGGAGGCGAGCTGTTTGTCCGGCTTGGCCCCGACCAGGAAATTCGCCGGGGCTATACCGTTGATATTGAAGCGGCCATCCCGGATATCGACCCGTCCAGCCTGGATTCGATCCTCTGGACACCCCTCGAAAACCTGGAATGCACGGATGACAATTGCCTGAACGTGGAGGTCAGCCCGCTGTACAATACGACCTATACGCTGAGGCTGGTCGACTCGAAAGGCTGTGCTGCAGAAGACCAGGTGCGCATCACCCTGGTAGATTCAGCAGATGTCTATATTCCGAATGCTTTTTCACCTGATGGAGATGGGGTGAATGACCGCTTCACCATATTCGCGAGTGATTTTGTAGAGCAGATAACAGATCTGCAGATCTATGATCGCTGGGGAGATCGCGTTTTCCAGCGCAGTGATTTCCAGCCTAATGATGAAAGCCTGGGATGGGATGGAACCTTCCGAGGTAATAAAATGGATCCCTCTGTTTTTGTGTACAAAGCCATAGTGAAGACGAAGGATGGGAAAGAAACGGAGTATAGTGGGGATGTGACCCTGATAAAGTAAGAAGTTAGTTGTCTGAACTGCGGATTTCCGCGGATTCAGCGGAGAGCACTGAAATATATTTTTAGCCGGAGGCTAAAAATACATCGGTGAAATCTACCAAATCAGAGAAAATCCGCGGTTCAGACAACTAACAAGTTATAATTTTCTCTTAGACTCAACAGTAATCTCGGAGCCCTCTACCAGCATTACCGATTTTGGCTCCATATCATTTAAAAAAGCAAAACGGGAGTCATATAATTGGCCAAAGTCTACCTTGATATCATAATTTTTTACAGGATAAGCCTCCCATCTGGGGTGAGTCACCTGATACTCAAATGTTTTAGTAGGAGTGATCCGGGTATAGCCCCAATAATGCTCAGTAATGAATTCTGTTTCGCTGCCCTCCGGGAAGGACTGGCTTTGCAACTCACTTTCTACTTTAAAATGCTGCCATTGCCCCTTATGCTTCCAGTCGTAGCTGATTTTCCAGCTATCAGCCGTTTTTTCCCATCGATGGCGCATGGCTAAGGTCTGGTAGTGTTCCTGGTAGATGGTATTGGCTACAAAGGTCAGGGCCGGTTTGGGGACGATCTCTTTGACGAAAACCACGCCTCTTTTCCATTCGTCTCCATCCTTATATTTTACGTAAAAACGGAGATTGACTTCCTCAAAGTTGATATGGAAGGGCACCTTGATGCCCAACAAACGGGTGTTTTTAAACATAAAACCGACCAGACTGACGTAGCAGCTGCCCTGCCAGATGTCTATTTCTGTTTTGTGTGGAAGGTAGTCTCTGAGTAGGTCCGGATCTACTTCGTAATTGGCCAGGGCCAGTTTGCGCCATTCTGCTTTGAGGAAACTCATGATAATATTTTTTAAAAAAGGAGGTCGCCGACAGGCGACCTCCTTTTATTTTACTAAACTCCAGCTCTTCCAGACGTTGGCAACCTTTTCACTAGCCGTCAACTGCGGGGTTTGCACTTTCCCAGCCAGGCCAGTTTCTTTACTGACAGATCTTTTGATGAAATCATTCAATTCTCCAAATGGCACATTTCCTTTACTCTCCTTCAATTTTTTTAGTAAAAAGTAGGTAAAGTACCCATGCCGCTTTTCCCGGAATACCCCCGAACTTTCATCCCCGGTACTGGATGCGAAAACCACCAGATTTTTACTCAGGTAAGAAGCCTTTGGCCGAACCCGGACGCCCTTCACCGCTACCAGCGGTGCATTCCGTGCACCTCCGCTAAAGCAGGCATCCAGGAAGACCGTCACTTTTTCGGCCGGGTGCTGGGTCAATTGTTCGTAAACTTCCGTGAGTTTAATGGCATAGCGAAGGTTAGAGCCCGATACATCCACCGGGATCAGATAAGGTTCGCGAGAACTTTCCTCCGGCAAGCCATGGCCGGAATAGTAGAAGATCAGTTTAGCCTTGCCTCCCTCAATCTTAGCCAGGTTGTTGATCCAGGACAGGCCTTGCCCGATCTCCGCGGCGGTAGCATTCGTAATGAGCTTGATCTGTTTCTTGGGAATGCCCAGGGTTTTTTCGCAATACAGCGCAAAGACCTCCGCATCATTGCGGGCGAAGTCGACATTCTGCTCGCTTTTTAAGGTTCTCTGCTTGGACTTATAGTCTTCATTGCCGATGATCAGTGCATAAGTAGTGGTTTGTTGTAGGTCGTTGCTCGGAATGTCTACATCTACATCTACCACAAAATCGGGGATATCTTCTACCACCACTTCATCGGAAGTATTCTCGTCATCTGGGGTGGAAATATTACGGATAAAGCCTTCCTCAGAAAGGGTCGTATTGATCGGGAAGGTTTTGGTTTCGGTAAAACCGAATTGACCGACCCGCTCTTTGGTCCGGATAGTGAACTTTAATTCTGAATCAGCAAATTCGCTGTTAACAAAGTAGCGATAAACCACGGTTTGGAACTTACCGGATTCAATCTGTGTAAAACGAGGGTCCTGCCGGGTCAGTTGATTGCCGTTGGGAACGCCCAGCAGCATAACGCCTTTTTGATTGTTTTCTACCACTACTTCTACATTTTCTGCATGCCCCTGGCCTACATTTTGCACCGCAAATTTAAGGTCGATCATCTCGTTGATATCGATTTGGCGATTGGGGGAAGCTGACTGGTTTTCCAGTACAGCATATTGAGCCAGGATCAGTTCCGGGCTGCGGAAGGCACGAGTAGGGATCCGCAATTGCTTGCCTTGTATTTTTACTTTGAAATTGGGCTCTTCGACCTCAATTTTTAAGAGGGCCTCTGCATTAGGCAGGTCCAAGCCACCTTTGATATTGATGGTCACCGTTTTTTCGCCGCCGTTGGCGGGGATGGTTGGAAAAGCAGTTTTATTCGGAAAATTCAGTCCCTGGAGGAAGCCCGTCAAGTTAGCGGTTACATTCTTAGCATCACCTGGGCCAACATTTTTTAAGGTAATCGCAAGTTGCGCTGTTTCCTCCGCGTCGAGCACATTTTCAGAAAAAGTGATATCCGAAATAGTCAGGATGGGAGGGAGGCCGAGCGGCTCGTCCTTAACAGGATCTTTTGGAGAATTATTTACCATCGGCTTGGTACTGCCGCCTTTAGTGGTGATGTAGGCCACTCTCAGGTAATCAAAATCGATTTTTTGTTCGTTGTAAATTTGAAAACCGATGCGGTCGCCAAAAAAGGGAGAAAAGGTGGTTTTATAAACGGATACGCCATTTATGAAGTATTGAATGCTGGAGCCCGTTTTCAGGATCGTGAAATCATTGTACTGGTCATTCCCAGTTTTGAGCAGAGCCGACTTGGTCCAAGGCTTGGGCTCTGAGTATTTACCGGCCCGGTATTCAGCCGTCATGAAATGGCCGTCGCCCGATACCAGGAAGAGGTAAGTATTATCTTTATCCTTGCGACCGTATTCCAGGCCGTATCCATAGGTTTGTACACCACTTGTTTTTTTTGCACCAAATTCAATCTTAAAATCCCGGAGGTCATCCAATACGGCATTGTTCCAGGTGGCCCAGCTGCTCTCTTTTCTTTTATGGTTGAAGGAATAATAACCATCCTGTGTCATCTCCAGGTCCCGCTTATCATCGGAACCGACCGACCAGTTATTGGGATTTGAGGAGAAGTCTTCATTCAGCACATATTGATCCGTTCGGTAAGCAGCCGTAACGCTGATGTAATCTATTCCGATTTTTTGATCATGTGCGATGTAATAGCCTATTTGTTTATCAAAAAAAGGCAGGAAGGGCTCGGTGTGTACCAGGGAATTATTGATGTAGAATTTCAGGTCAGGTCCCTGCCGCTTAATGGCTATTTTGTTGGTAGCTCCGTTGCCTTGTTTAATGGCGGTGCTTTTGGTCCATGATTTCAGGTCTTCGGTCTTCCCGTTTTCGATTCGGGTAATGGAGAACATCCCATTGCCGGAGAGCACAAAGCGATTATAGTTATCCCAGTCTTTTTTTCCATAGATCAGGCCGTAGCCGTAATTCTGGACGCCCCCCACTTTGGTAATAGCTGTCTCGATGGTAAAATCTGCATAGGTTTCAATGGTCAGATTCCTCCAGGTACCGAAGGCTCCATCTTTTTTGAAGTGCTCAAAATAGTATTGACCATCGGAAATGCTCAGAACCCGAGTGTCGTTCCGGTCGGTCAGCCAATCAGAAGTATAGGAGGTAAACCCCTCATAATATACGGTGGATTGCTGCTGAGAAAAGGCACCAATGGAAAAAGATGATAGCAAGAGAACGGTCAGTAGATGGCGTAACATGAGTATGAGTAGTTTTTTGGATTCTAATATTAATCGCAAGTCGTATGGCAACTTGAATTATTAAATATAACGAATTATGGTAAAAAGGGATTCGTTATTAATTGGTGTATTCAAAAAAGGAAAGGTCCTTTTAAATAAAGTGTAGGGAGTATTCCAAAGGTAAGGATTTAAAATGCAGTTAACATGAATATCCCTAATTTTAATCAGTGATGATTTTTCACCGGACTAGTAGATTAAAACTAAATTACCCATGAAAAAAATGCTACTGAGCTTTTTTTGCCTTTCTCTCTTTTTTTCGCTCCATAGCCAAACCCCTTCTTCCGGCAGCTTCTGTAATATCGATTCGTCTCAGTTTCGCATCCTCGAGGTCAATGAAGTTAACTTTGTTAAACAAACGCCGGATGGCGGTACCCTTGGTGTAGGATTATGGGCACAAGGCTACGAAGGAGTAGTTTGTTAAGATAAAATTGGAATGGTCGGTCTGATTCTGGGCCTTTTAAAGCACGCCCAATACGGGCCCGTATGGGCAGATGCCGCAAATTTCGCGAATTCAGAACATCTGCGAAATTTGCGTAATCCCCGCCTGCCGGAGAATACCTTCGGCGGGCAGGTGCGTGCCCAAATACAATCCCCAATAAATAGCACGATCAATAATTTAAAAACATCATGCTATGAACCATGAACTATGAACTATTACGAAAGCACATTCTTAATCAAAAGTACTAACAGAATACTCACCACCAATCCAAAGAACACCTTCGCCAAATCCATACCCACCATTTTGAGAATATTCCGCGGTACTTTTTTCTCCAGGCGCAGGCGGATGGCAATTTCACGACCGGCCAGCAAGCCGATGAACACCCAGGTGGTACTCATAGGGATATTACTTATCTCCTTGAAGAATAACAATACCAGACCGTAGATCGCGTCGATGATGGTCGCCGAGCGGATATCGACCGTGTTGGTCTTGGCCTTGACGATCTTTTGTATCGCTCCTCCTTTGGAGGCAAAGATATAAGCCAGCAAACCTAAGAGAATAACCAAAGAAATAGCCAATTGCTCGGCCGGCAAGTCTCTGGGTAGGTAC
>JAUIKE010000297.1 GCA_030430845.1 Bacteroidia bacterium
TCTGTATTATCATTTTTTTGCTGTTTGGCTTTAAGCTTACGATTTTTATATTAAGCTGCCAAACAGCTTTTTTTATATTACGTTTTTTTATCTTGATGCCTATGCGCTTTGCGGCGAAAGCTTCCTAAGCTCGGATTAACAAATAAATCTGCGTCGTAAAAAAGCAAATAATAAAACCCATTGCAATCGGCAGGAAAGTAGACACCAGCGTCCACTTCACACTCTTCGTTTCTTTATAAATGGTATAGATGGTAGTGGAACACGGATTGTGTAGCAAGCTGAACAACATCAGATTGATGGCCGTCAGCAACGTCCAGCCGCCGGCTCGCAGGATATTCTCGGTATCGGCCAGTGAATCCAGCTCGAACATCACGCCTGCTCCTTCTCCCATGCCGGCCATACCAGTGCTAACAACAGTAAGCATTAGGATGGTCGGAATAACAATTTCGTTGGCCGGGATGGCAATGATGTAGGCCAGCAGGATCACTCCGTTCAGACCGAAAATAGCCGCGAAGGGCGTCGTTCCCTGAATAAAATGCTCAGCCAGGCTAAGCCCTCCGATATTCACATTAGCGACCAACCAGATCAATACCCCGGCGGGAATAGCAAAAACAATGGCGCGCCACAACACAAAAATGGTGCGGTCGATCAGCGAAGTATACAAAGTTTGCAATATTCTCGGAGGCCGGTAAGGGGGAAGCTCCAGACTAAAAGCAGAGGCTTCTCCTCTCAAAATGGATTTACTCAGTCCCCAGGACACCAGCAAACTAAAGCCGATGCCCAAAACAGCGATTCCCACCACCGCTCCTGCCGAAACAAGCCCTGCCAGATGAGCCGGCACCGCTCCGCCAATGAAGATCGTAGCGATCAGGATCTGGGTCGGCCAGCGGCCATTGCAAAGCGAAAAGTTATTGGTAATAATGGCAATCAATCGCTCCCTGGGGGAGTCAATAACACGCGCAGCAATGACACCGGCAGCATTACAACCGAAACCCATGCTGAGGGTTAATGCCTGCTTGCCATGCGCGCCTACTTTGCGGAACAGATTATCCATGTTAAAAGCCACCCGAGGGAGGTAGCCAAAATCTTCCAGAAGTGTGAATAGCGGGAAAAAGATGGCCATCGGCGGTAGCATCACCGCTATTACCCAGGCCATGGCCAGGTAAGCCCCGTCGATCAACACCCCACTCAGCCACCAGGGCATGCCGATATTCACAGCAAAACTTTTTAAAATAGGATGGAGCGTGTCAACAAGCAGCGTCGCTAGCATGCCCGAGGGGACATTCGCTCCCGCAATCGTAATCCAGAAAACGACGGCCAGCATCAAAAACATAATGGGAAAGCCGAGCCACCGGCTCGTCACAATCCGGTCGATCTTCAGGTCCAGGCTGTAGGCTTCTTTTTCACCCTCTACCTTGACGGTCTTCCCGGCTATCTTGGAGGCATCCGCATAGATGGACTCTATCACTGTGTCGTGAAAATTAACGCCCAGGTCCCATCTCAGAGAGTTGGCCATCGAAAGAATATCTTCGCTTTTATCTTTGTTTGTTTGGTGTTCCATAAATAAAACGCATAATTTAAATTAATTACTTCGCCCTTCGCCCTTCGCCCTTCGCCCTTCGCCCTTCCTATGATGGAATTGAAAAATCCGCAGGCTTCAACAAGCCCAGCTCTCCACTTCTCACGGCTTCAATAATGGTTTGGTCCCCTTCCAGCAAGCGGAGCGCTACCCAATTAAGATTGGGAACTCCGGGAAACTGGTCTTCTAATTTTTTCGTCAGGGTTTTCACGGCATGATCCAGCTTGGGTGATCGACTTTTGATGCGGTGTGGGCGGCACACGAACTTTCCGGAGGCCACTTCTTCGATGGCGGCGATCAGTTCGGGCATCCCTTCTTTCTGGCGGGCTGCTGTTGGGATGACCGGAATGCCCAACTCTCGGGATAAGGCCCGGGTGTCAATCTCTATCTTGTTCCGACGCGCTTCGTCCATCAAATTAAGGCAGAGTACGGCGCGGTCGGTGATTTCCAATACTTGTAGTGCCAGGTTCAGATTGCGCTCCAGGCGGGTCGCATCTGCGACGATGACCGTCACGTCCGGCCGGCCGAACAGGATAAAGTTGCGGGCTACTTCCTCGTCGGTACTGGTAGATAGGAGTGAATAGGTACCTGGCAAGTCCACAACTTTATATCGTTTGTCGGCATAGGAATAGCCACCCTCAGCCCGGGTCACGGTTTTGCCCGGCCAGTTGCCTGTATGTTGGCGAAGGCCGGTTAGGTTGTTAAAAACGGTGCTTTTGCCCGTATTTGGGTTGCCGGCCAGCGCGATGACATAGTCGACCCGATCCATGGCAATGCCGAGGCGGATCAGGTTTTCTTTATGGTGTACCGGGCAGTTTTCACAATTATGTTGCTGATTCATGAACTTCCTCTTTTATTTTTTCAATAAATATTAACTGGGTTTGGCTCTTACGAATGGCAATAGTTGCTCCCAGAATTCGATAGCCAATAGGGTCGCCTGAGGCACTTTGCATTTCAGCGGAGATGATGGTACCTGGTACAATCCCCAGATCCATCAGCCGCCGGCGCTGTTGGCCCCGGCAGTTGGGCGAGAGGCCCGTGATTCTGGCTTTTTCTCCAATCTTTAAGGAGGATAATACCTCGTTTTTAGGTTTGACTTCCTCTTTTTCCGGCATTAACTCTACCGTAATGCTGGATGCAAAAAGAGAGGTCAGGATACATTCTTCCCCCTCAGCCGCGAAGGTGATCTTGCCCTCTGTGATATCCAGTACGTATACTTCCATGCCGGGATATAGCCCAAGGGCCACCAGTTGTTCGTAAATGGCCGGAGGCTCATCCTCGATATGTACAATGCGGGCAATGTCGCCCTCCTGCAGGCTGCTCAGCGCCTGCCCGCGATGGTCCGGTAGTTCGCCTTTTTTGGATGGGATGGGGTCACCATGCGGATCGAAGACGGGGTTGCCCATTTGTTCGGCCAGTTTATTGGCGGCTTCGATCGACATGAGGTGCTCCTTGTAGTCGGCTTCACCATGCCACTCTCGCTCGCCCAGGCTGGTCTCATCAGCCAGATAGCGCTCCCAGATGCGGTGCACGCGTATGATTCGCAGGGCATAGGAGCGGCCGGTATCCGTGAGCTCAAATTGTTGGTTTTTCATGTCGATCAAGCCCATATCTCTCAGCCGGTCCAGTAGTTTGGCCGCTTTATCGGTAGAAATATTCAGGTTGCCCGCCACACTGTTTAGGCCGCAGGGGGCATTCTTGTATTCACAGTCAAAAACAAACTTCAGAGCATCTTCCAGCAGTACTCGCTGAGTATTCATACTGGATCGCGTCCATTTAGACAACAAACCCCGTTTCGGCCAGAAAAACCAAAGAAGCAGGGCTAATACGCCGAGACCTATCAGAAGCGAGCTGCCTGGTGAAATGGCTAATAGCATATATTTATATTTTTTGGAAGAAGAGGTGATGTGTCACCTCTTCTTCCATTTTCGTAACAATAAGTAAGTAAGCAAATTTATCTATAAAATATACACCGCCGCCGGCGGTGTATATTTTATAGTATAACTTTCCCCGCGCCGCGGGGAAAGTTATATTTAAAGGTAATTCGCCGCGGTTCGGCGGCGAATTACCTTTAAATATAGTTTTTGCCGGTGCCGTCGGCACCGGCAAAAACTATATTTAAATTTTTCCTGGCATTTATTAACCACATAATACGAATTTATGTTGATTAAAGATAATTAATTAGCTTAGACAAATATAAAAGTTAGTGTTGGCTAACAAAAATAAAAAACGATATTTTTGAGGACTTTAACATGCATGCATATTGCATGCAATTTTCTTTTTTGATATTTTTATAAAAAAAATTATGCCTACACTTCAAATAAGAAAATTACCAGGTCATATTTACCAAGCTTTGAAAGAAGCTGCAGAACAAGAAAGAAGAAGCTTGAGTCAGCAAGCCATTATTATTTTAGCTAAAGGATTAGATATTCCACTTGATTTCAGTGAAAGAAGAAGAAAACTATTAGAGAACATCAAAAAGGAATCTCATTTTTTTGAGAAATGGGCAGATGTTGATGTTACATCATGGGTTAGAGAAGATAGAGAAAACAGATGAAGATCGTTTTAGATGTGAGTGCCGCGTTTGCTATTATTACTAATGCAAATGGAAGTCAAAATTTTTTAGATGTAATTAGTCAAGCTACCGTTGTATTGGCACCAGATTTATTTTATTCGGAAGCGGCTAATGTAGGATGGAAATATCATCAATTGGAAGATATTTCTCCAGAAGAAGCTTTGAGGTTATCTGAAACGGCTATTCAATTAATTGATATATTTTTTCCTGCTGAACCTATATGGAAAGATGCTTTACAACTAGGATGTGAATTAGGACATCCAGTCTATGATTGTTTTTACTTGGTTCTTACCCAAAAACAGGAAGCCACTTTATTGACAAAGGACAAAAAGTTAATGAAAATGGCTAAAAGGATAGATATACCGGTTTTGGAACTTTAAAATAGCACTTACAAGAAGTTTTAAGTTGGAAGTAAAGAAACCGGATTTTAATCAAAACAACCATCATGTGGGAAGAAAAACTAAAAATCTACGACGAATTAATTGCTAAATGCCCCCGTTTTGAAAGAAAGGGCAAATCCGTGCCCTGCACCAGCGCGAACGGGCATATGTTCTCCACGCTGAACAAGGCGGGAGAAATAGGCATTCGATTCTCCAAAGAAGTTCAGAAAAAGTATATGGAGGAATGGGACAGCACACTGTTCAAATCCTACAATTCGGTTATGCGGGGCTATGTCCTGGTACCTGACAACATGCTCCAGGACCTGGACAAGGTGGCCGAATATCTGAATGAAAGTTATGATTATGTAATGTCCCTTGACCCCAAATCAAAATAAGTCAGAAGTTGAACCCAATGAAATTCCAATAGTGCATTTGCCACAAAAACAGAAGTCCAATCACCATTAAATACCCATATCCCCATCTGCTGCTAATCTTTAATTCTTTCCACCGGGAAAAGGATTGAAATAGAGCGAGGATAAAGAAAAGAATACTGAGCATTGGCAATAAAAAGATCAGGTAGAAATAAAATGGAATGCCGTACTGAATATGTTCTGCGACCACTGCCATGCTACCTGAAAAGGATATCAAGAACAATAATCCAATGGCGGCGAATGCCCACCAATAAGTAGCAGCAGGATTCATTTTTTTCTTTTTTCTCCTAAAAATCCTAAGCAGTTGGAACAGCGCCAATACAATAAAACTCAGGAAGCTGATGCCCAGCGCAAAGACCGTAAATCCCTTCTGGCCGTACCAGGGGATTTTTTGATAGGCATCCGAACGCCCCGGCAAATGCAAGGTCGGAAGGCCGTTTTCCTCACTAAATGCTACTTTGAAACTTCCAGAAGGAATACTGAACAAACCTGGTTTTTCCATTTTAAAAACTTCATTGGAAAAAAACAGGGCGGTATCTCTGAGAGACTGTACTCTCAAGGTTCTGGCTAGTATTACCTGATGAAAGATTCGCTCCATGCTGGTTTCATTCCTTCTGGTGTTTAAATAGGTCCCGGCAAAACGCTGGAGACCTTCTGCTTCAATGAAGTCAGGTGATTCTTGTGTCACTTCAGGGTATATTTCCTTGAGAAATTCATTAATAACTTTGGTTCTAAAGCCGCTATTGCCCCCATTGATGGCCACAAAAATACCTAGTGAATCTTCGGGGATTAAATGCATATAGCCAATAAAACCGTTTCTGTTGCTGCCATGTGTCAGGCCTCTTTTTCCACGATATGTTTTTTCAAAAAAACCTAAAGCTCTGCCGTCCATTTCAGGGTGCCCTGAAAATTGCCGTTGATGAAGTATGTTTAAGGTTTCCCTTGATAAAATTCTGTTGCCGTGTAAAACACCTCCGTTCAAATGGGCCGTCATGAAATAGGCCATATCCCGAGCGGAGCCAATGAGCATAGCAGCCGGTATGGTTTGGACATATTCATAGTGCGTTTTTACAGGCTTTCCTTTTTTGATCAAATAAGGAGTGGCTAATTGGGCTCTGCTTTTTTCATTTAAGCTAAATGAAGCCTGGCTCATACCTAGGGGCGTGAAAATATTTTTTTCCACATAATCCTCAAATGATTGTCCGCTGACTTCCTGTACAACCAATCCCGCCAATGCCATACCGTGATTAGAATAGGCTCCCAGTGTGCCGGCTGGGAAAATTTGGGTGGGCATCCTCTTTCGTAAATAGTCTTCCAGGGAAAGAAAGTTGTCTTCCGTTAATCGAAGCCGGGCAAAAGTTCTTTCTTCGAAGCCTGCCGTATGTGTCAGCAATTGCCGTAAGCTAACTTCCGGGACCTTCAAGGCCTTTAAGTAGTTATTGACATCCTCATCCAGATCCAATTGCCCCTTTTCAACCAATTGCATAACAGCTGTAGCCACCATTAATTTGGATAAAGAACCTAGCATAAAGGTGGTTTTTTGAGCATCTATGGGCCTATTTGCCTGGATGTCCGCAATGCCTAGTCCATTTTCAGCCAGTATTTGATCCTTCCTGACAATGGCGTAAGCGACTCCTGTAACATGGTAGTCCGATTGATGAAATTGTATAATCGAATCCATTTTCTGCCGTACCACTGCAGGCTTGTTCAGGAGTTGTAACGACTGCGCATCCAGGAAATGAACAGCCAGTAAAAAAGCAAGTGTCGTTAAATAAAAAGTTGGGTGATTGTTTGTGCTCATCATCTTTTTGATCGCAAAAAGCACATAAAAAATAATTAAATCGTCTTAGTGCAAGTAGTGAGACCTGTTGAGGTAAGAAGCTGGAGTCCTGCGATTCAGGGTTGAAGCCTGATGCTATCCTGAAATAATTTTTGATCAGTTCATTAATTGGGGTAATATGTCTGCTATGGGCAGGGCCTTTTAATAGGGGGTTGTGTAAAAAGTCCTTCGGCCTTTTTCCCCAACCAATAATATTCTTTTAGGAGGTTGTTTTAAGAAAAAAACGAAGTTTTTTTCAAAAAACAACCTCCTAAAC
>JAUIKE010000298.1 GCA_030430845.1 Bacteroidia bacterium
ACCAGGTAACTTTTGAAGTGACTTACTTTGACTTTTCTTTTGTGAAAGAAGAAGACTTTCAGGTTAGAAATGCCATTCCAGATAAAAATGGCGGGCTCTTGGTTATAGGCTCGGGAAATGTTTCAATTCAACTTTTTTCTGTCAAAAAAGATCAAATACGTTTGCTTACTCAGGTACCTGTTCAGGTCAAAAAAAATAGTTTCTTTCGAAACAGACCACTTGTTTTGGAAGCTCCCATATTACAGACGGAGAAAGGAATTTGGTTTATGGACGAATTCTTTCCTATTTTCTTTTACGAAATAGAGTCCGGCAACTTAATCGAAATGGATCCCTATCAGCAATTGGGAGCTGAAGTATGGGATCATTTAAGAGAGCCTGAATTTCAATTTTATTCAAGCGCCAGAATGTTCGAAGAAGAAGAGGGCATTTTATTTTTCCATCCATCCTACGCTCCGTATTTCTTTGAGGTGGACCGTCCTGGAGGAAACATTAGTGTGCTGGACGATTTCCCTGCTTCCTGGAGATCGATGGGAATTAATGCGGATGAAAAGGGCAACCATATGTTTTTACTAACAGATGAAAACGATCGGCGCAGGGCCATTTTAAAGGACACTTCCAACCAACTTTACGATTTCTCAAGTTTTCTAATTAATGTTGACGATAGAATGTTTGGGATCTTCGGAAAGGACTTTTTTCAGCATTTTTTTGTCAGTGTGCCTAATAATCTGCTCAGTGCAGGAGTCAAACAATCTAAAGGTATTCAGGTCATGGATTTTGATTCCTATCTGGACCCCTGGCTGACCTATATGGATGATCACTTCATCGTTTATGACAATGACAAGGTCCTAAGTTTCATCCAATCGGATGAAGATAGAAACCTTCTGATAAAAACTAAGGTGCCGGAATCTCCCTGCCTGAAAAGAATGGCTAAATCAATTACTCAGGTCAAGAGTTTTATATCAAGCCCGGAGGGCACTCATTGGATGATCAACAAAGACTCGATCCTGATGTATCGTCCCGCCGACCAGGCCTGCCGAGCCATCCCGATTGGAAAAGAGTTGGAATTATTAAGTGTAATGAATGAAAACACACTCCTCTATCTTACTGAAGACCGGCAACTTTTCCAGTTCAACACGCAAAATTATAAAAGCGACCTATTAATGGACGCTCCGTATATCAAAGGCAAATTATTTGCCCTTCATTTTGCTTCGGACGCTACGCTTTGGACCGCCACTTCGGATGGCTTGTGGAAAACCAACATAGACACAAAAAAAAGTGAGCTGATCGGCTATG
This sequence comes from Bacteroidia bacterium, assembly GCA_030430845.1. Lineage (GTDB taxonomy): Bacteria > Bacteroidota > Bacteroidia > Chitinophagales > Saprospiraceae > JANQPA01. Next base: position 1,294 of record JAUIKE010000298.1, read on the forward strand.
AAAAGCCTTTTAAGGACTTCCGCTTCCAATCCATCCTGGAAGATGAACAGGGCATTTTATGGCTGGGCTCCTTTTTTGGTGGTGTTCATCGCTATAACCCCCGTAGTGGCGCTGTAAAAGTAATCAATGAAGAACAGGGCCTGGCGGATAATAAAATCATGAGCCTGGCCCTGGATGAGGAGGGGTATATCTGGGTAGCCTCCACTAAGGGGGTAAGCTTGCTGGATCAGGAAGGAAATGTACTTACGAACCTCAGTCCGGAAGACGGCTTACATTCTAATGGATTCAGGCGTTTCGGAGCATTTAAGGCGCCGGATGGAAAAATAATGTTCGTTTCTACTAAAGGTCTCAACCTGATCGAGCCAAACGTCATAAAAGCCAGGATTGCGAGGCAAGACCCCGGTAGCGTATTTATTACCTCATTATCCTATTTTGATAAAAAACAAGGCAGAGAAATTACAGAAAGGGGTGTTATTGAAGCAAATAAAAAGGTATATCTTCCCCCAGGGCAGTCTTATTTGAGGGTCCGAATGGCTCTTTCAAATTATATTCATCCGGAAAAAAATCATTTTGCCTATAAAATGGAAGGAAAGGACCAAGACTGGACCTATGTAGGCAATCAGCACGAACTATTTTTAAATCACCTCCCTTCCGGTGATTACCGGTTGCTGATCAAAGGAGCTGATTATCAAAACAATTGGTCCGACACGCCCTTCGTACTTCGCATATCCGCCGGAGAATTTTTTTATAAAAAAAGCTGGTTCTATGTGCTCCTGTTTTGCATCGCAGGCCTAATCGCCTTTATTCAAATTCGGCGCCTGCAAACGCAAAAGATGCGCTTAGAAAAAGAAGTGGATAAAAGAACGGAGCAGATCCGAAAAGACAAGGAAATGATCGCCCAACAGGCCGAGGAGTTATTAAAACTAGACGAGCTGAAATCCCGTTTTTTTACTAATATTTCTCATGAATTGCGCACGCCTATCACCTTGATCACAGCACCGGTAGAACAGTTGATCCGAAATTCGGCCGGCCAACTGGAGAAAGGTATGAAAAAGAGCCTACAACTCGTGCTCAACAATGGCCGTAGGCTCACCCGCTTGGTCGAAGAACTCCTCGACCTATCAAAATTAGAGGCCAATAAGCTGGAATTGAAAGAAGCCCCTACTCCTTTGAGCGTATTTTGCCGGCAGATATTCAACAACTTCCAGGGGCAGGCAGAAATTGCCCAGATCGATTATCAATTTCACGTTAATGGACTGGAATCGGAATGGTACTGGATTGATCGGCCTCGCCTGGAGAAAATAGTCAGCAACCTATTATCCAATGCCCTGAAATTTACCGACAAGGGAGGTTTAGTCGCTCTTCGCCTATTCAATGAGGAGGGTACAATAAGGATCGAGGTGGAGGATACCGGGCGAGGTATTTCCCCAGAAGACCTGCCCAATATTTTTGAACGGTATTTTCAAACCAAAGACTCAAAGGCTCCCAGAGAAGGAGGAACGGGTATCGGCCTGGCCATGTCACATGAACTGACTCAACTGATGCAAGGCAAGCTGGATGTCAAAAGCGAACAGGGACAAGGAAGTACCTTTACACTTTCCTTGCCCCTAAAATCAGCTATTCCTGGTAAAGCTGACCAAGTACCTGTCCTGACAAATCAAAGTGCAGAGGCATCATCTCCCGTTTTGCAGCGGGAAGAAAAAAATGGAGTCCCTAATCCTAAGCCTTCCCTATTGATCGTTGAGGACAATCTTGATATGCAACAATTATTGGTCTCCTTACTGGAAGAAGAGTACCATTGCCAAATTGCCAATAATGGGGCCGAAGCGCTGGACAAACTCCGGCAGGCAGAGGCATCAAAGGAGCCGGAATTGATCATTTCGGATATCATGATGCCGAGAATGGATGGATATACGCTTCTGGAGTATCTCAAGAAGGACAAAGCTCACCAGAAAACACCCGTGATCATGCTGACCAGCAAATCGGCCGATGAACATAAATTGAAGGCCCTCCGGCTCGGTGTAGATGATTACCTGACTAAGCCCTTTTCGCCGGAAGAACTCCAGCTCAGAGTACGCAAGCTCATCGCGAATGCCCAGGAACGAAAAGTGTTCATTCGGACCAGTCCTCCGGACGATAGCATTCCTGCCGGCGCTGACGAAATGTGGCTCCAAAAATTAGAACAAGTCAGTCAGCTTGCTTTGGATAAGCAGTTAGACCTATCCAAATCCTATCTCGCTGATCAAATGGCGCTCAGTGAAAGGCATCTGCTGCGACGGCTGAAAAGCCTGACCGGGCTCACCATTCAACAATACACTTTGGAGGTCAAACTTCAGAGAGCCCGCCGTTTACTGGAGAACCGAACTTATGCGACCATTGCAGAGGTCGCCTATGCCAGTGGTTTTAATTCGCCGGGCTATTTTAGCCGAACCTATGAAAAACATTTTGGGAAAAGACCAAGTAGAGCTTAAGTAGGCTGAAATATGATCATTCTCCCCGCGCCGCGGGGAGAATGATCATATTTCAGCCTCCAAGGGTTTAATGTCCTCTCAGTACTACAATTTGTCCTGTTTTTTACATTCCACTGCCCCCATCTTTACGATATCAGTTCCTATTCCATTAAGACGGAATGCACACCCTTAGGCTAAGCGTCGATGATACGGCTACGCTTAGCCCTGGAATTCTATTACCTCATTTAAAAAGATGACGCATGGACATTTTCAAGAAATACGACCCATTGAATGCAATGAATTTTTTTTGTACGCAAAGCATTCTGTCGGCTTTATGCCTCTTGCTTTTTCCATTTTGCCTAAGTGCACAAAATGATCTGACGGCAGACGGTAATTACCATACCATCAACACAAATGGGAGTGCTATCTATAATGGTAGCGCTCAAGATTATATTATTCCGACAAATACTACTATGGACCGACTGGAGATAAGCATGGAGGGAGGCGACGGAGGAAGATACCGCGACGAAGCTAATGATCAAGTTTGCAAAGCGGATGGAGGGGACGGTACTCTTGTGACGATGGTTTTTAAGATTGGTAATGGTTCTCATGAGCTACGCCCTGGCGGTACCATCCGATTTGTGGTGGGCTCACGTGGTACGAATCGAATTTATACCAGTGGGGGTGCCGGCGGTGGCGGCGGCACCGGGGTTCTTTACCTGGACCCCAATGTTACTTCCACCGCTGTTAATCCTTCCAATTCCTTTTTAGATCGATCCACCCATTGGATTCTCTTAGGGGTAGCAGGAGGTGGCGGAGGAGCTCAGGGATATCAAAGTGAGTATGAGGAATGTTATAAAGATGCCGGCTCAGCTGCATCCACCGAAACTTCGGGTACCAGCGGAGGGGGAAGCAATGATGGTGGAACTAATGGGTACGGCGGCAAAACAGGAAATAACAATAATGACGGCGGGGCCGGCGGCGGTTTTTTAACTGATGGAGGATGGAATAGTACGAACTTCGGAAACGGTACAAAGGGCCGAATTAGCGGTGGTAAAGGGGGCACAGGTTCCGGAACTAAATATGGTGGATTTGGATATGGCGGCGGCGGGGCCGGTAAAGATGGCAGAAATGGCGGCGGCGGCGGCGGCGGCGGCTACTCTGGTGGCGGCGGCGGAAATGACGGTAGCGGTTTTGCCAACGATGGCGGTGGCGGCGGCAGTTTTATTAACAGTGGTGATGTTTTTGCTTTTAGATCTATTGAGTCTTTGGGCAATACCAGCAACCCCAAAGATGGTTATGTCAAGTATGCTTTCAGGGATTCCGGCGGCCCTATTGCTAATTGTAAAAATACAACTGTTACACTGGAAAATGAAAGTTATACCCTCAATCCTTCAGAAGTAGATAATAATAGTACTGTCGACTTCGGCCAAAAGTTAGTTTATTTTGAAAGGACCATCACGCTTCCAGGCGGCGGCACTCAAAAAATACCCTCTTCTACTTTGACTTTTGACTGTGATGACATTGGCAATTATAATGGAACCTTAGTCATCGAAAACGAAGCGGGTAGTAAGGACCGGTGTAATTTCACAGTGAGTATTAAAGACAATGTAGCTCCTACCGTCGTTTGTAAAGATGTTTTTGGAGGAATAACCGGCGAAGTTAGCCAGGATCAAAACTTTGTTCTTACGGTAGACGACCTATATAAAAGTTCTTCAGATGCTTGCGGTATTATTGTCAAAAAATATTTGAATCAGGCGGTTTATACCTGTGCAGATATCGGTGTGAAGGAGGTGACGCTCATCGTCGAAGATAATAGTGGAAATACGGGCAGTTGCACGGTAAATATGGGGCTGTTCTCTGCTACTCCCAAAATTACCTGTCCTACAAATGTAACAGTAGATGCCCGGGTAGATCTATGTGTAGCGCTAGGAATCGATTTTGAGCTGACACCCAGTATTCAGGATGCTTCCTGCGAAGGCAATGAAACATTCCAGGCCTATAGCAGCAGTCTCACCCCGGCATCCGGCCAAAACACGGATCCTGCCTGGGATCGAGGCCCTTTCTTACCCGGTAACACTACTGAATTCCCCGTGGGAGTTACCACCCTTCGTTATGAATTACAGGACAATGGCAACGTCATTTCACAATGCAGCATGACCATTACCGTTGAAGACAATACAGCGCCCTTTCTTTCCTGTCCCTTAAATAAAACCATAGACCTTGCTCCCGAAGAATGTCAGGCCCTCATCAACAACAAACTGGCTCCAAGCCGGGCAGTTGACAATTGTGGTACACCGGCCATGAGCTGGTACGGCACTAATACCACTACTAATGCCGATATGGGCAGCGGGGAAGGCATTATCCCCTCACTCAGTCTCGATCCGGGCATCTATGAATATGGGTACAAACTGACGGATCAGGCCGGCAATGAAACCGAATGTTCCTTTTCAATCACCGTAAATGGAAGCGAAGGCTTCGAAGCCATTTGCCGGAATGTCACGGTCGACCTGGATGAAAACGGGCAGGCTTCCATTACACCACAACAGGTAGATAATGGTTCTTACGATGCCTGTGGTTCGGTCACTTTAGCGCTAAACCAAACCGATTTTGACTGTAGTCAGCTGGGGGAAAATGAGGTCACCCTGACCGTGACGAATGGGGATGGGCAAACAGCCGGCTGTACTGCCACGGTGAAAGTCCGCGACAAAATCCCTTCCAAAATCACCTGCCCGCAGGATATTACCACTGATACGGATCCCGCAATATGCACCGCCACCATCACAGAATTGGATCCGACGATTACCGACAATTGCAGCGTCCTGTTCCATAATTATATTGTAAGAGACGAACAGGGGCAAGCTTTCCTTTCGGCAGCAGGCACTCCAAAGCAACTCACTTTAGAGCCCGGCAATTATGAGCTGATGTATTTGGCATATGATGTGGGGGGTAATGAAATGAGTTGCTCCACAAGCATCACCGTTCATGATCAGGAAGCGCCTACAGCACTTTGCCAAAGCCCAACAGTTTCGCTCGACGAAAATGGCCAGGCTTCCCTCACTGCCGCGCAAATTGATAACGGCTCCTTTGACAATTGCCGGCTTATGAGCCGCTCTTTGGATCAAACCGATTTTGATTGCAGTCATCTCGGAGATAATGAGGTCACCCTCACCGTTTCGGATAAATCAGGGCAAACTGCAAGCTGTACCACTACCGTGACCATAGTCTCTAATTCTCCTACTGCTTTGTGTAAGAGTCAGACGACACTTGTTGATCTGG
>JAUIKE010000060.1 GCA_030430845.1 Bacteroidia bacterium
TCTGATCCATTGTGCCGCTGAAGATCGGGTTGTGGCTCGTTGCATCATCCAGCCCGTCTGCCGGGCTCCACTCGTACTGATACTCCGGCTTGCCGTTCGGGTTCAAAGCTTTCATCTCGCCGAAGCAGACCGTGATCAAAGTATCTTCCAGTCCGACGTCTTTATTAAATACAATAACAGTAGTACTGTCTATTTGAGTGCAATCATTATCATCTGTGACCGCTGCGTAGTAGGTCGTGCGGGCCTCGGTAGGCATTACTGTCAGGGCATTGCCGCTGCCGATGTTATTCGTTAAAGCAGCATCGCTGTACCACTCGATTGGGAAATCCAGGCTCGTCGTGGCTGTGATCTCCAGCTCGCCCATCTCGCAAATCAGCGTGTCAGGCTGAGCATCCAGGCCGATATCTGGCGTGACGATTACGCGGATCTCTTTGGTCAGCATACACTTGCCATCCACATCCATTACGGTGACTGTATAGGTTTGATCCATTGTGCCGCTGAAGATCGGATTATGACTCGTTGCATCATCCAGTCCGTCTGCCGGACTCCACTCGTACTGATACTCCGGTTTGCCATTCGGGTTCAAAGCTTTCATCTCGCCGAAGCAAACCGTAATCAGGGTGTCCTCCAGACCGACGTCTTTATTAAATACAATGACTGTGGTGGAATCCACCTGAGTACATTCATTATCGTCTGTTACGGCTGCGTAGTAGGTCGTGCGGGCCTCGGTAGGCATTACTGTCAGGGCATTGCCGCTGCCGATGTTATTCGTTAAAGCAGCATCACTGTACCACTCGATTGGAAAATCCAGGATCGTCGTGGCTGTGATCTCCAGCTCGCCCATCTCGCAAATCAGCGTGTCAGGCTGAGCATCCAGGCCGATATCTGGTGTGACGATTACGCGGATCTCTTTGGTCAGCATACACTTGCCATCCACATCCATCACCGTGACGGTGTAGGTCTGATCCATTGTGCCGCTGAAGATCGGATTATGACTCGTTGCATCATCCAATCCATCCGCCGGACTCCACTCGTACTGATACTCCGGCTTGCCATTCGGGTTCAAAGCTTTCATCTCGCCGAAGCAGACCGTGATCAAAGTATCTTCCAGTCCAACGTCTTTATTAAATACGATAACCGTAGTACTATCTATTTGTGTGCAATCATTATCATCCGTTACAGCTGCATAGTAAGTCGTGCGAGCCTCCGTCGGCATCACTGTGACCGCATTGCCGCTGCCGATGTTATTCGTTAAAGCAGCATCGCTGTACCACTCAATTGGGAAATCCAGGCTCGTCATGGCTGTGATTTCCAGCTCGCCCATCTCGCAGATCAGCGTGTCAGGCTGAGCATCCAGGCCGATATCTGGTGTGACGATTACGCGGATCTCTTTGGTCAGCATACACTTGCCATCCACATCCATCACGGTGACCGTGTACGTCTGATCCATTGTGCCGCTGAAGATCGGATTATGACTCGTTGCATCATCCAGGCCATCCGCCGGACTCCATTCGTACTGATACTCCGGCTTGCCGTTCGGGTTCAAAGCTTTCATCTCGCCGAAGCAGACCGTAATTAAAGTATCTTCCAGGCCGACATCTTTATTAAATACAATGACTGTGGTGGAATCCACCTGAGTACATTCATTATCGTCTGTTACGGCTGCGTAGTAGGTCGTGCGAGCCTCGGTAGGCATTACTGTCAGGGCATTGCCGCTGCCGATGTTATTCGTTAAAGCAGCATCGCTGTACCACTCAATTGGGAAATCCAGGCTCGTCGTGGCTGTGATCTCCAGCTCGCCCATCTCGCAAATCAGCGTGTCAGGCTGAGCATCCAGGCCGATATCTGGTGTGACGATTACGCGGATCTCTTTGGTCAGCATGCACTTTCCATCCACATCCATCACGGTGACCGTGTACGTCTGATCCATTGTGCCGCTGAATATCGGATTATGACTCGTTGCATCATCCAATCCATCCGCCGGACTCCACTCATACTGATACTCCGGCTTGCCGTTCGGGTTCAAAGCTTTCATCTCGCCGAAGCAGACCGTGATTAAAGTATCTTCCAGGCCGACGTCTTTATTAAATACGATAACCGTAGTACTATCTATTTGTGTGCAATCATTATCGTCCGTTACGGCTGCGTAGTAGGTCGTGCGAGCCTCCAACGGCATCACTGTGACTGCATTGCCACTGCCGATATTGTTTGTCAAAGTCCGATCACTGTACCACTCGATTGGAAAATCCAGGATCGTCGTGGCTGTGATCTCCAGCTCGCCCATCTCGCAAATCAGCGTGTCAGGCTGAGCATCCAGACCGATATTAGGAAAGACGGTCACACTAACTTGTCGTACCTCTACACAGTTTTCACTTTCATTCGTGATGGTAACTGAATACGTAATTTCTTCGGTTAAGGTAGCCGTTGGATTATAAGAATTTGGATCATCCAATCCAGTGGTAGGCGACCAAGAATATTTAAACTCTGGGAAGCCTTCCGGGTTTAATTCCGTTGGGGTGTTATAGCAGATTTGAAGAAGCGTATCCCCTACCAGAGGCAATAAATCAAATACTCGTACCTGAACAGAGTCTATTTCTTCACAATTCAAAGAGTCTGATTTTGCCGATATATAATATGTATTAACGGCCTCTTCAGGAGTAACATTTACGGTAAGCCCGTCTCCAATTTTTTCCTGTAAATCCTTATCGCTAAACCATTCTACGGAAGCATCCGCTACGGCAACTACCTCCAGGCTAATTCCCTCAGAAGTACAGATTAGCGTATCCGGGCTTTTATCCAAGATCACCCTTGTAACCTCCACTGTGATTTCTTTTGTGGAGGAACAAGCATCTGTTTCAGAAGAGACCGCCGTCAGCGTATAGGTGGTTGTTTGATCAGGATTAGCAACCGGAGATGCCGGGTTGGTCAAATCCAGTCCCTCTTCCGGTGACCATATATACTGATAAGCACTATCTCCACCTTCATTTAAGACCACACTTTCTCCACGACAAATGCTCAGGGTATCCCCATTCATAAACTGAATGACTGGAATATCCAAACGAACGATCATCGTGGTACCTGCCGTACAGCTGTCTTCTGTAGTGATGGTTAGGTTAACCACCACAGAATCTGCAGAAGCAAATTCCAGTACAGGATTTTGTTCATTTGAGCTGCCCTGAAGTCCGAAGTCCCAGTTCCAGGCAACAATAGCTCCTTTAGAAGAGGCAGAACGATCGAAGAAGGATATTTTCACTCCCTGATCGGTACATTCATCCAATTGATATTCAACATCCGCAACCACCCCAAATTCGGGAATGGTAACCGTCTGGGAAATGGTATCCGTACAATCTTCTACTCCTTCATGATCCACGATCAGTTGAACGGTATAGTCTCCCGGATTTAGATAAAAATAGGAAGGATTGTACTCGGTAGAAACGTCGGATTCAGTTGTCGGATCACCAAAGTTCCATTTATAATTCAGCTTAGACGTACCGGTGTTTTGGAAAACAACCGTGCGTCCGTCACATTGCACTTCATAAGTAAATCCGATATTTGCTGCTACGGCAGAATCAATAACGGTTACTAGTAAGGTATCGCTGATATTACAGCCTAATTGATTGGCCACATTCACGTATAATTCGTGCATACCATCGGTTGCAAAAACAATCGGGCTAGGGCTATTGGGGTCTGTAATATTTAAAGTATTGCTAGTCCAGAAGTAAGAGAGGGTATCTTCTAAATCCAGATTTTCAATATCCAGGAAAAGCGAATCACCGGCGCAGATAGCCAGTTTTTCAGGTAATTCTATATCGAGCGTCCCTTCGATCACTTCAATTTCTTTGGTCATTTCCGTGCAACCGAAGGAATCGACCGCTGTGGCAGTGATCAATGATCTTCCTTCGGGCGCGAATTCCAGGACGTTCCCGGTGCCGAGAATATTTCCTTCACTGTCGCGCCATTCTATGGCTGCTTCTACAGCTGTTGTAGCCACCAGTTTCGCTGTGGGTTCACAGATCAGGCCGCCCCCTTCAACACTTAACTCGATGGCCGGCGTAAGGATGGCCGTAATCTTTTGCTGAGCATTACAGGATGCCTCTCCCGGGATTTTAATTATTACGTTATAGGTTTGAGTTTCCGTCAAGGTAATGATCGGTTGATAAGATGAATTATCATCCAGACCTTTATCAGGTTCCCAATTATACTCAAAGCCTTCTACCCCATTCATGTATTGAGTAGGCAGGCCGGCGCAAATGTAAATGGTATCCTCTTCTGGAAAATCTTCCAACAAGCGCACCTCTATGTCCCGGGAAGCAGTAGCCGGGCCACAACCATATTCCGTCATAATCGTCAGTTCAACATTGATCATCTGACTTTCTGTAAAGGTAAAAGAGGGTTTTGCATCGGTAGAACTTTGCCCGTCACTCAATTGCCAGTTCCAGCTGTTCACAGCCCCCACATTACTAATAGACACATCCTGTAGGGCCAGCGTGACGCTTCCATTGCTGCAGTCCTGGTATTCTACCGCAAAGGCTGGTATCAGACGGGCTGTATCCACCGTAATGGTCTGCGTAAGTGTATTGGGGCATAATTCACCCTCTACAGAATTGAGTGTAATGAGGTATTCTCCGGGACTACTATAGGTATAGGAAGGAGAAAAAGTAGACGAAGTATCTGAATCCGTGCTTGCATCTCCAAAATCCCAGAAAAAGCTCGTTCCGCCTACCGATTGGTTATTGAAAGAAATAGTCAGTCCATCACAATCAGGTATCGCCTCAAAGGCCAGGTCTGCATTTTGAGCAATCCTTACCTCTATGAGAGAGGTGTAAGAACAAGAGCTGTCCGGAGCGATCAATTCCAATGTCAAGGTAGTATCACCGCTTACCAGCAATCCCGGACTCGGGCTGGTAGGGTCGTCCAGCAGATCAGCCGGCTGCCAGCTGTAATTCCAGGACTGGAAAATTTCAGATAGAGGAGATAAAACAATGGAATCTCCAATACAAGCCTCAAACACAGTTTTCTCCAAATAATCCGGAGGAATGCTATCTGTCAGTTCAAAGGGCTTGCTGATGGTAACTTCACAATTGTTATCATTTTTGGTAACAAGGGTAATCGTCCCCTTTGATCCAAGCGGAATTTTAAATATCGGATTTTCTTTTCCGGAGGCTATCTTTAACTCATCTGTTCTCAATTCCCATCTGTACTCCGTTATTTGGGTCAATGAATCTCTTGTAAGGTTGATGGCACTGACGATGGCTGTATCGGGGCAATTAAAAACTTCAATCTCGAAATCCGCCTCGATGGTATTTTCACTCAGGGTAATGGTTTGTATCATGGTATCCGGACAAACCGTGCCGGGGTTAGCGATCAGGGCTACCTGATAAGTGCCGGTATCCGGGAAGGTAAAGCTAGGAGCTTCTTCTGTACTTCTCAATTCGGTAGAAGGCCAATCGAACAGCCATTCATAAGTGGAGGCTCCTGTACTTTCATTAGTAAAATCAACCGTCAGGCCCTCGCATTTCAGCTCAGGTGTGGAGTATGCAGCAACAACCGTTTCACAAACCACCACATTCAATTCAAAATCACGCCGCACTCTGGACAAGAGTTCGCCCGTATTTTTGTCATATTCTTCTACACACACCCCTACAACGAACTGCCCCATAATACCGGGCGTCACCTGCAACAGGCCGGTAATGGGATCTATTGTCAGAGGTTCCCCCAGTATACCCAGCATATTATTGACATCATAATTATCTTCCCAGAAAACTGTATCGTAGGGTGGATTATTGGGTGGCTGAGGCATGGGGTTAGAAAGGGATGCTCCCGACAAAGGAGCACATAGTTTATATACAAGGGAATCGCCGTCTTGATCGGTGGCAGCATGATCGAACACAAAGGGTTCGTTAACACAGATCACAACAGGGGGCCACTCGCCGAAAACCGGGCTGCTGTTTCCTTTCATCATCGCTTCATAAGTCAACCAGATATCATAAGTAGCTCCGGTAGCCACAGGGTCGATGATATTGGATACAGTAATATTTCTACAACACCGCTGATATACAATATTATACCCTCCGATTATAGGCTCCAGGGTAACGGTATCACGATAGGTCGTCGTATGTACGCACAGGTCATTGGGGGCCACCAGACAATCACGGAAAAGGTCAGTCGGGAGTGTATCATCTTTTCCGCTGAAGGGAATGAGTAACTCCTTAAGCAGCAACCCATTGCGATCAAATATCCCTACAGATGCAGGATCGTCGAAAACCGCTTCTGCATCGCCGGAGAGGCAATCCCTGTAGAAGTGAATGGTGATTTCATATTGGTTATTGCCCAAACTTCGGTAGTTGATTTCACCTCCTACCGTGTGGGTGGCATTTAATTTGAGTGGCAAGAACGCCGTCAAAACCAATAAAAGCCTGTAAACATATTTCATGAGATCTATAATTGTATAATGTGTGTAGTCAAAAGTTATCGTTAATGTATATTCAATTTTACTCAGCGCCCTCTATGGGTATCAGGAAAATATCTACTCGTCGTTCCAGTGATGATAAATAACTAAAAATGGATGCATTAAGATCAGAGAGGTACTCCCGTACAGTAGGCGGCGCTTCGTCCTCCCCTTTCGGGTTAGGAGTTATCACAAACTTTCCATCCCGGATGTAGGGCTTTAGAACTCCATTGTCGTAATTCTCCAATAAGTCTCTTACACACTGGATCCGCCTTTTACTAAGCTGAAGGTTGTAATCCGAATTACCAATAGGGCTACAGTACCCCCGAAGCTCTATTTCCACTTTATATCCGGCCTCCATGTATTGAACAAAAACATCCACCAGGGTATCCAGTCGCTGAAAATCTTCTAGTTCTCTGTCAAAAAAGCGCGACATCCTGATGATATCTGCTCTGCCGACAAGCGGGCTTTTCTCCAGCCGGCTTACGTAGCGATCTTTTTTGGATTTGTATTCCCGATAGAGGTTCATATAATCTTCACTGGGCACCTGAGGGGTACGCCCCATCTTAGGTCGGTCGTTTTCAAAATACAAAGGAACGGTCCGGTCAGGAACCAGTTCAGGAATTCGGGGCAATCTGGTCAGGTACAAGGTATCCCTAAATCGTCCGCCCCGGGTTCTTTTAAAGTCATCAATCGTATAGAACAATCGAGAAGCACTCTCCGCCGAGGGGATCAGGCCGTTTTTGGTGGCACTCACCAGGTAGTTGGTATTTAGCTCGATGGGGTATAATTTGCTATGTCGGGGAACTCCCGACTCCGTAATGAAGTCTTTAATCTGTTCGATCTCTTTTTCGGCTTCTATTCGCTGCAAGTTAATCGTGGGATCCAGCACAGGCTCTCCGCTAACTCTTTCAAGGACAAATACCTGCAATTCGGGTTTGGGCATCAAGAGCAATTCAATTTCGTAGGTATCCCTGGGGACGGAAAAAAGCTCTATCATATTTACCATCATCAAGGTATCGTAATAGCCTCGCCTTTTTCCCTGGAGGAGGTACGAATCAGTAGGGCTCCAGTAGCCAAAATTGAAGACATGGCCCTCCGGGTTGGTTTGTTCATCAATTTGAATACTGTTTTTATTGCTGCCGTTCTGAACGACGATACTCCTGGGCACGGTAACTTCAAAAAGGGGTTGATTGGTTATGGCATCAAAGGTTTTTACAATCACCACCTCGGGGTTGGTTTTCATTGGGATGCGGTAGATGTCATAGCAACAAGCATCCAGTTCCTGGTCATACAGCAAGGACTCTTCTCGGTCGGAGGCCAAATAGGCGTATTCCCTTTGGGAATCGAAACGCAAAAAGCCATCGTTGTAGCTGGAGTTCACCTCCGTTCCGAGGTTTATTTTATTGATCCATTCGTCTCCGACTTTTGCTACTTTAAACAGATCAGAGCCTCCATAGGTATATTCGCCATCGGTACTGTAATAAAGCGTTTGGGTATAGGAATCAAAGAAAGGGCTCATTTCGTCTCCATGAGGCGTATTGATCGCTTCGATGGGTTGGGGTTCTGAAAACTCGGTGGGGCCTTCGATCATAGAAACGAAAATATCCTTCCGATCGAGGGAATCACTCAAGCGGTCGGAGGAAAAAAACAACATTTCTTTATTAGTCAATTTATCCAGCCCTACATAAGGTTGAGTGCTTGAAAAATCGGGATCATTATGGGGGTATTTAAATTCGCGGCCCCATACTCCATTGACGATATCTCTGTAGAAAATATCGCAACGAACCTGGTACTCATCAATGTTTTCACAAACGGAGTAATATACCCGGCTTTGGTCAGTATTGAAAGCCATATCGCCTACGTGTAGGCCTTCTTTATTAATGACGGGAATGGGTTCGCCGGGCATTCCTTCTGCCGCTTTAAATATTTCGGCATAATGCCTGCGAACGTACTGTTCTTTATCTCTATAGATATTTCTGATAGAGGTATAATAAAAGGTATCCTGAATACTGACCAGGCCAAAATCAGAACGCGGGGAATTGATCTTTAATTTGCCAGAGCTGTCGATTCTGTTCAATTTGCCGTCAAACAGGGCGAAGTGGCTGCTTTTTTCTCGCGCCTTTATGCAGTACTCCACTTCTTTTTGGGCGATAGGAACATATTTATCTCCGGGAGGCCGAGAGTTGCGGGAACTATTGACAAAACTGTTGAATACCCTTATGGCCTCGGTGTATTTTCCATGTTGCTGGTAGATGGACGCTAAGTGATATTCTGCCAGGGGATATTGACTCAAACTTTCTTTATCGGCAACGATCTTTTTATAATAGTCGATCGCTACATCGTAGGCTCTATATACTCTAGCCGATTCCGCGATACGATATTTGGCACTGGTAAGGGTACTGTCGTAAGTCAATGCAACCTGATACAACCTAATGGCCGACTTATAGTCATTCGTGGCATATGCGCTATCAGCTGCATAGAGCCATTTCTTCAGGCGTTGCGATTGGGCAGGTATCGCAAAAATACAACAGAAAAAAATGATCAATAACTTGTTCATGGTCATTAAAGTATGTTTTCTAAATGTGCCAATACCTAAACAGTATGCTGGTGTAGCAATCGAATAAGGCTTCGTCATTTTGGTGTGGATTGTAGTTTTCTCAGTAACAATATGTTGTTGTCAAAGCAGCCGGCAATTATCGGGTGCAAGCAACGGTATTTTCTTTATAATATAACTAATTGAGAACTCAGGGCCGCTATTACCTCTTGTAGCGGCATTTAAACCTGAAATATTTACATCATAACTAAAACTGGCTCTCCAGTTTTTATAAAACAATTCGAAAGTGGGGGAATAAGCATCTCCAAAGTCCTGAAACCTCAGGTTCACTCCAGCTTGTACGGCAATTTCATTTCCGGGGCTGGTACTCACATGATATTTAGCGCCCATCCCGGCCAAAGCTTCCAGGTATTGATCCTGGACTTGTGCTCCCAGGCGGCCTACCAAATCCAACTTTGGGTTAACCATTAAGGTACCATAGGCATATGGACTCACCCGGATCGGCAGCAAAAGTGTTCCTCCTTCAATAAAACTTTGATTCGGCCGCGTTAAATGAAAAACGCCCAAACCGAAATCGAGCTTAGATCGATTTCGCTGTGGGTATAGCAACTGATTATCTGCCAGGCTTTGCAATCTGAAGTTGATACCGGCGGAAAAATCCAGGAAATTATTATTGGGAAGATCATTGACTATTTCTTGGTTTGGGTTGTTGGGGTCATATCCGCCAGGATTGGTATACTGGCTATCGAAGCTGATACCTCGCAAGCTAAACCGACGCTGATGGGTACTTACCTGAAAGCCAACGGTGGTGAAAAAACGGCGGCTGATACGTTTTGTATAGGACACAGGCAGACTGAAGTTGGAGTGAGTCAGGTTAGTAAACCCAGCCTGATCATAGTTGAAGTGAAAGCCTACCGTGAAGAAACCGGTGGCATATTCTGACCCTCTTAATTTTATATCACCTCCCAGGGTAACGGTTTTGAAATCGGCTGGAACGGAGGTCCACTGCGAACGATAATTAGCCATCAGGCGAATGTCCCCCGAGAATATCCCAGTCAAACCAGGATTGATATTAAAGGGTGCATTGTAAAATTGGGAGTAATGAATGTCCTGGGATAGGGCCTTTACCTGGGCAAACACCAACAACAATAGCACGAATCGTATCTGTAGTTTCAAGGTATTATGTTTTTATAGTGGTAAAAATCTATGTCATTCAAAATAATTTAATAATGGGTTTTCTGTATGATGAGAACGCTTTTGTTCTTCTGCCTCCAATTTTATGCAGCTGCTTGCCACAGGTCTGTGAAAAGGTACCGATAGTACTTCCAATATTTGACACAGCTGCTTCTATTAAAATTAAAAAAAACATCCATATGAAATGCATTTTTGCTTCATTTTGATGTAGTGGGTACGTCAAATGAAAGCAAATCAAACATTTCAACAGGAATTGAAAGATCGAAGGCCGTCCATTAATGTTAAGGAAAAGTCTGGTAGTACTACACGAAGGGAACCTAAAAAGCTGCCTCCAATCTCAAAGCAAAAGCCTGAAACGTTCAATCATGTTTGGGAGGTACAACTTAAGTTCGGTTTTGGGAGATATGAATTATGCTATCAGCATAGTACAAAACAAATAAATTCAAGTTGCAATATATCCTTTCCTTAAAAGAAAATCAACCAACTCGAGTATTTGTTGAGGCTTTTAGACATATTTTTTTTATATATGTTTTTTGTACGATAAAAAAATCAAAACGTTGCGGGAATGATGTCTAATACGCTGCTAAGGTATTAAATATATTTCTTGCACTCTGTTTGGGCCTCAAAAAATATATGAATAATGCCTCATTTGGTGTATGTAGAATAATAGAAATTATAAATTTTCATATTTTTCTTGTGCAAACCGAACAAATGGAGTATATTTGTTGTATCCGAAGAATTGTAAACACGACCTATTCTAAAAAGTAGCTATTTCAGGCTACCTTCAATCAGAGATATTTGAAGGCACTCCGGTGTTTATTTTTATCTCTTGAGGCTTATCTGTGAGAAAACTACAAGTTAATTTCTATTGAAGATTTTGAGTTCGACCAATCCAGACAATTTATTTCTGGATTTATCTAACGAAATTTATTGTATAAGATATTTTTTTATATCTTAGCAATTGTAAATAGTAAAGAGTCCCAATTTAAATAAAAAGGTGTTTAAAAGTACACCTTATTTGAATTCCATACCTATCTAACTTTTTAAACGTTTGGCACACCTAATAGCAGGTGGTGCGGGTACTTTTATGTGCATTAGCACACTAAAGTTTTGCCTGTACTTTACTGTCTCATGTTCAGTAAGGCGATCTTTTTTTGTACCAACTTCAAAAGGTTTAAAAAGTGAAAAAGCTAGGATTAATTATTGCTGTATTATTGTTAGGATGGCCTCTAATGGCCCAACGTACTTGGTTTGTGAAGCAAGGCATGTCTGGAAATGGATCTTCCTGGGAAAAAGCCTTCGGCGACCTTCAAAACGCTCTTAAAGTAGCGAAAAAAGGAGATGCCGTTTGGGTAGCTGCCGGGAAATACTTACCTACACAGGATAGTGATCGCACCAAAAGTTTTGTTATCAAGGACGGTATCACCATATTAGGTGGCTTCGCAGGCTTTGAAACACAAGCTGACCAGCGTGACTATCGCACCAATCTAACCGTATTGAGCGGAGACATCGGAGAAGATTCTCCTATGGATAACTCCTTCACTGTTGTTTACATTTCCAATGTCAGTTCTGCTACTGTTATTGATGGTTTTGTGATCGCTGATGGTGAAGCCAAAGGCGGAATGGGTGAAGTTGGTGATGCACTTAGCTGCGGTGCTGGTATCTTTAACATCGGTGACGGACAAGAATCCAACCCAGTGATCAAAAACTGCCGCATTGTAAACAATTACGCCTTCTACGGCGGTGGGATTTTCAACTACTCTCCTAATAACGGAACCTGTAAGCCGACTATCATCAACACGGAATTTGAAATGAATGTTGCTGATCTGGATGGCGGTGCGATTTATAACTACGGAGTAGACGGGCATTCTTACCCAACCATCAGAAACTCTAAGTTCGTTCGCAACCAGGCTGATTATGGCGCTGTAATCTACACAGAATACCCAGACTGCCAGTTTGCACCTAACATGTCTAACTGTCAATTCGAATACAATGTCGCTTACACCAGAGGAGCTGTTTATTACGATCAGTTCTCTCCTGAAGGTCCTTGCAACACCAAAGTAGTTGCTTCTGTTTACAATGAAAACAAGGCGAGCGTTGGTGTACTGGCTCAGGAAAGCCAAGAGACCAGCAGAGACAAAGCGGCTTACAGATAAAAGAGACTTAAGAAACCATTATCTACATACCTAAAACTTATACTGGGGCGATCGTCAGCGATCGTCCCATTTCTTTTTAATAACTTCTTTCCTTTGCTTCCTCCAACGCATCCCGGTATTGCCGGATATCAAACTTGAAGGGGCCAATCTCTGAATAATCCCAGTTAGGACGTTGTACATTCCCCAAATCTGACCAGCTTACAAATTCTCCATTCACCTCAATATTGGCTGCAAAGGTCCAATCGCCCGGTACTCCTGAATAGGCGTACTCCAGCAATACCACCCTTCCGTCTGGGGTCACATACTCCTTATTAGCCTCACCCCAATAATGCTTATTCGGGGGCAACACCATTAAAGGTGGAAGTCCTTCATATGCCCCGGCCAGGCTCACTCGCCCTTCAGCCCTGGCATATCGGCTCTCAACAACTTGCAATAAATCAATAAGGCGATACCCGTTGATCAAAATATCAACCACCAGATAATCTTCTAAAAAGGAATTAACCGAAACGAACTTGATTGTATCCATAACTGCTGCGCGTTTGCTTACTGTTTCTTTATGCTTTCCCAGTCCAACAATTTTTTTATTATTTTGATGCAAATTTTTTCAAACCTAGTGTAGCAGGTATAAGGCGAAGTAGGCGTCGGCCGACGCCTACTTCGCCTTATACCTGCTACACCCAATAAAATGTACGTGACCAACATAAAACGAAATCTTCATCTTGGTATTATCGCAGTATTATCACTCTGGACTACTGCCTGTCTGAATAATAACAAAAATACCATTCAAAGTAAAATAGCGGAAATCCGCCAGGAAGTCGCTCCTGACCGGCGCGTGGCTCGCTTCGATGTCGATCTTGTTCAGGCCGGGCCGGAAGGTTTTGTCCTTACAGGCGAAACCAACCTTATAGAAGCCAAAAAACAACTCATCGAAGAGCTGAACGCGCTTGGTGTCCCCGTCATTGACAGCATACAGGTCCTGCCCTCTTCCCACCTCAACGGCCGACACTGGGGGATCGTCAATATCTCCGTTTGCAACATACGCTCTGAGCCCAAGCACTCTGCTGAATTGTCAACGCAGTCCTTACTGGGCACGCCCCTACGAGTACATAAAAAGCAAGGCGAGTGGTATCTCGTCCAAACTCCTGACGATTACTTCGGCTGGCTGGACGAAGGAGGCCTGGCCCTGATGAATGAGGTAGAATACACCCATTGGAAAAACAGTCCGAAAGTGATCTATACGGCCGATTTTGGCCTGGCTCACGGCAACAGCCTACATCATGGCAAAGTCGTTTCCGACCTGACGGCGGGGAACCTACTTGCATTTCGTTCGCAGGAAAGAGGCGATGTAGTAGTTGGCTTTCCAGATGGACGTGAGGCTCACATTCCAGATGCAGAGGTAGAGCATTTTGATGAATGGCTGGCCAGCCGGCAACCTGATAGCACACATATCCTCCAAACGGCCGAGACCTTCATGGGGCGGCCTTACCTATGGGGCGGCACTTCCGGCAAGGGCGTTGATTGCAGCGGCTTTACCAAGATGGTCTTTTACATGAACGGCCTGATGCTGGCCCGGGATGCTTCGCAGCAGGTGCATACCGGCAAATTGATCGAAACGGATACTACTTTTAGCAATCTCCTCCCCGGCGATCTGTTGTTTTTTGGGCAAAAAGCCTCGGAAGGGCAACGAGAGCGTATCCGGCACGTAGCCATTTATATGGGCAAGGGCAAGGTCATTCATGCAACTGGTCAGGTAAAGATCCAGAGTTTACGCCGTGGCGATCCTGATTTCGCGGAGGATCGACTGAAAACCTTCATTCGAGCCCGACGGCCACTGGAGAATCCGGCGGAGTATGGGATTCCTTATTTGAGGGAGTTGGAATATTATGGAGTGGGAGTTGGGGATTTTCAGTAGTATGCTAAAAAGGCAAATTCCCTAAATCCACGTTCCCTCCCGTCAAAATGATACCGATGCGCTGATTTTTGAAGCGATCCTTATTTTTCAAGACTGCTGCAAGCGGCACCGCACAAGAAGCCTCGATGATGATCTTCATACGCTCCCAGATGAGACGCATGGCTTGGATGATCTCTTCTTCTTCAACAGTGATGATCTCTTCCAGTTCTTTGGACAGGATCTCGAAGGATTTTTCGCCGAGTGTAGTGCGTAAGCCGTCAGCTACTGTATTTGTTGTTTCATTGCCTTCAATCTTTCCGGATTGGATGGAACGAAAGGCATCATCTACCATTTTGGGTTCGGCACCGATAGCTTTGATATCATTAGACAGGTATTTAACTATCAGGGCTGTTCCGCTCATCAAGCCGCCTCCGCCCACGGGGGCCATGATCACGTCCAGGCCGCTGACATCCTCCATTAGTTCAAGAGCCGCAGTGGCCTGCCCGGCGATCACATTATAATCGTTAAAAGGATGGATGAAAGTAGCGCCCGTCTCGGCTACCACCTTTTCAAGGTTAGCTTCTCTGGATTCAAGCGTAGGTTCACAGGAAATGATCGTCGCTCCATAGCCTTTTGCTGCTTGTTTTTTCACTTCGGGTGCGTTTGAAGGCATCACAATATAGGCAGGGATCCCCAGCAACTGTGCAGCTCGTGACACCGCCTGACCGTGGTTACCGGAAGAATGGGTGGCTAAGCCACGGGCACGTTCTTCGCTCGTCAAGCGCATAGCGGCACTGGCGGCGCCTCTCATTTTGAATGCCCCTACTTTTTGGAAATTTTCGCACTTGAAAAATAAGTGGGCCCCCGACATACGGTCCAGTGTATTGCTCGTCATCACAGGGGTGCGGTGTATCAGCGGTTTGATCTCTTTGTAGGTGGCCTGGATATCTGCCAGGGTAGGAATATGGTCGAGTGGCTTGATCATGCTTGCGTGTTTTTTATAATATTGGTTGTGTGAAAAGTCTTTCGGACTTTTCACACAACCAATATTATTCCTTTGCGACAATATACTGAAAAGGAATAGAAATGAAGCAGTCACAGCTACCTTACTTTCATTCCTTTTTTCCCGTAAATACCAATACCTGGCTTTTATCTTTTAACAGGATCAACTTGCCTTCTTCCAGCTTATATCGGTTGACCTGATGCAGGCTGGAAATCAACAGATTCTCGGTCGACATATTCGGGCAATTCATTTTTGTACCGCCGATTTGTCCGATTGTAATCCTTTTTTTGTTCAACTCGAAAGAGCCCATGATCTGATTGCACCCGCCAAAGCCGGTAAAGCGCCTCTCCTCTAGTGAAAATTGAATGCTCGGCGGTCGTTCGGTAGCAGATTTGATGACACGCCCCAAAGTGGTTTCTTCCAACTCCCAAGTGGTCTGTTCCAATAATCGTTTATTCTTCTCCGGGCAAGAAGGTAGCAGGAGCAGCAGACTAGCCAGGAACACTATTTTTTGCAAATGAAATACCACGTTTTTTTTCATGAAGGTTCCCTATTTAGTAATGCTGATAAATTCGGCAAGAGCGTTGGAGTAAGCAGTCGGAGAATACGCCGACCTCCTTATCCTAAGGCAAAGTTAGATTCCAACTTTACATTTTCTCCATTCTGAGCAACCGCTACTGAGTATCCTTTTCGAATGGAATAATAGCCATACTCCCCATTTAAATTAAGTCCCAGATACCCCACTTGCAGTTTGTCTTCCTCCACCCAGTTTTTATATCTTTTCACAATACGGCCGATAGCTTCTTCACAGGCTTGCTGTGGACTGGCTCCGTTTCTCATCAGCTCAACGATCAGAAAGGAACCGAGGGTGGTCATAACGAGTTCTCCCAGGCCGGTGGCGCAGGCCCCTCCTATTTCTCCATCCACATACATACCGGCGCCCAATATAGGTGAGTCCCCTACCCTGCCGTGCAATTTGTAGGCGGCGCCCGAAGTCGTGCAAGCCCCACACAGATGCCCTTCTTTATCGAGTGCCAGGATACCAATGGTATCGTGATTATTTTCGTTGACCAGCTGAGCTTCTTGCTTAGCCATCCAGTTTTCCCAGGCTGTTTTAGCCTTTTCCGTAAGCAGATTTTCCTGCTGGAAGCCCTGAGCAAGGGCAAATTCCAGCGCACCTTGTCCGCTAAGCATTACGTGCTTGGTTTCTTCCATCACCTTGCGGGCTACAGAGATAGGATGCTTGATTCCCTGAAGAAAAGTCACGCTTCCAGCCCCGCCCAAATGATCCATAATGCAGGCGTCCAGGGTAACGATGCCTTTCCTATCCGGATGACCTCCATAGCCGACGCTCATATCATTAGGATCTCCTTCGGGCACCCTCGCACCGGCCTCCACTGCATCAAGAGCTGAACCGCCGTTCTGTAATTGTTCTATGCCGGCTTGAGTAGCCTTGCGATTGTCCCAGGTAGCAATAACTGTTGGGATGGGTTCAGATGTTGCATTATGAGCGGAAGTTTTTTGAGTTTCCGGGCTACAAGCCATTCCCGAACCAATTGCTCCGGCAGCCAATGCAGCCTTTTTAATAAATGAACGACGATTTTCCATACTAAAGAAGTGGTGGTTTTTGTAAAAATAAAAAACGGTTAAAGATAAGATTTTGGAAATATATACCTAATAGAAATTTCCCACTCTACTTTTGAAATATGTACTAGACGCAGAAAATGATTGGCATACGTAACCAATGCAACTATTGCTTAGTATCTTTTTCTGTAAAGCAGAAAAAATGAAACCAATCCATAAATAAATATCATTATGAAAAAAAACTTTTTATTCCTCCTTTTACCCCTATTCACTGCCTTTTTCATGCAAGCTCAGGAATCATTGCCATCCTTAAGCAAAGCAGAACGGGTATACGGCCTGTCGAAATTCTGGTCGGAAGTGAAATATAATTTTGTTTATTATGACGAGTTGAAATTCGACTGGGACAGTCTTTATATGGAATATCTCCCCCTGGTGGAAGCGGAAGAGGATTTTATTGCCTATTATGATCTGCTTCGATCCTTTTGTGCCCGGCTGCAGGATGGCCACACCAATGTTTATTATCCTTCCAAAGTGTATGAGCATATTGGCCGGCCGCCTCTTCGTACCCAACTCATTGAAGGAAAGGTAATTGTTACAGAAATACGAAATGATACTTTGCGTGAAGCGGGCATTCAAATAGGAATGGAAGTTGTCAATATCAACGGAATGAATGCCGTAGCGTACGGAGAAAAATACATCGCCCCTTATGTCAGTGCTTCCACTCCTCAGGATCGTGTGAATAGAATGTATAATTACGAATACTTCATGGGGCCGAAAGACGAGCCCATCACACTTGAATTAAAGGATAAAAACGGCAAGATATCGAAGCAGGAAATATCCAGGACAATGACTAGCCAATCCAATTTTCCTACCCTCACCTTTAAAGTATTAGAAAACAATATTGGACATTTGACAGTAAACTCTTTTGGGCAAAACGACTTCTGGGACGCCTTCAACGAAACTTACCCGGAAATCCTCAAAACCAACGGCCTGGTTATAGACATTCGCAATAATGGCGGTGGTAACTCGAATCAGGGATACTATATTGTCCGACATCTAAGCTCCAAGCCATTCAAAGGCTCCCGTGTAGCCATTAAACAATATTTACCTTCCTTCAAGGCTTGGGGCTGGAACCCAACCTGGTTTGTGGAAGAAGCCGGCCTACAACAACCTATCCAGGATAAAGAGATCTATACCAAGCCGGTAGTCGTTCTGATCAGCGAACGGACTTTCTCCGCTGCAGAGGATTTCTGTGTGGCTTTTGACGGGGCCGACAGAGGTCTTTTTATCGGCAGTGCAAGCGGGGGCAGCACCGGCCAGCCCTTGTTCATCGACCTACCCGGCGGCGGCCGGGGGCGCATGTGTTCCAAAAAAGACACCTATCCGGACGGTACGCCTTTTGTGGGAGTTGGTATACAACCGGACATTGAAATACACCCTACTATCAAAAGTATTCAGCAAGGGGAAGACCCCGTGTTAAATAAAGCCTTGGAAAGTTTAAAAAAGTAAAATTAGAGAGACTCGTGAAGCCATCCGGGCTTCACGAGTCTCTCTAATTTCAAATCCATTTCAAATTCGCTTCAAAATCGGTTCTTACTTTTGTAGGTATGAAAATACTGATCGTTGAGGACGAAAAAGAATTACTGTCAAATGTAAATGCTTATCTCTCGAACGGAGAGATCGTCTGCGAGTCCGCTTCCAACTTCAGAGAAGCACATGACAAGCTCATTGCCTTTGTGTATGATGTCGTAGTACTCGATATTATGCTGCCGGATGGCAGCGGCCTTGATTTGCTTGGCTTGATCAAGGAAGAACAACCGGATACCGGAATATTGATCATCTCTGCCAAAAATGCCCTGGATGACAAGTTGGAAGGCCTGAATTTGGGGGCAGATGATTATCTGACTAAGCCATTTCATCTTTCCGAACTCAATGCCCGCCTAAGGGCCATTTACAGAAGGCGAAAGCTCCAGGGGAAGTCGGTACTGACGTTTGAAGAGATTCAGGTGCATATTGACAATCACGAAGTCAGTGTTAATGAGGTCCCGATCGTGCTGACAGTCAAAGAACACGAATTACTTGTTTTTTTCATTACCAATAAAAACCGGGTACTCAACAAACAAGTGATCGCCGAGCACCTTTGGGGGGATAATGTAGATTACCTGGACTCCTTTGATTTTGTTTATCAACATATTAAAAACCTGCGCAAAAAACTAGTCGCCGCGGGGGGAGAAAACTACATCCAAACCATTTACGGCTTGGGGTATAAATTCAGCAAAAATTTATCATGAAACTTATAAGTAAAGCCTTGTTCTGGTATTTCCTTCTGGCTGCTGCTGTTTTTGGAATTGGGGGGGGCGTCACCTTCGTATTGGTAAAAGAGGCCGTAGAACAAGAAACAGATTACGAATTGGCCCGCAATCTGCGCCAAATTATCAGAGCGATAGAAAATGGCCAACCGACTGAGTTAATAGAGAACAACCACGTAAAGATCTACCCACTCCAACAAGCCCTCGAAAAAGAAAATCGCTTTTACAGTGACACCCTCGTTTATCACGTCCGTACGGAACGGATGGAAAATTTCCGGAAATTGGTCGCCTTTCGGAATGTGGAGGACCAGCCCTTCAAAATTGAGATCATCGATATTTATTTCGAACAAGACGATATCATAGACGTCGTCTCAAAAATACTGCTGCGCTTATTTTTAATATTCAGCATTGTCCTACTGTTGGGCAGCTTTTTAATTTCCAGGTTTATTTTCAAGCCTTTTGAAGAATTGCTCGCCTCTATCGATCGCTGGAACCTCAAAAGCAATGTTCCCCTGGAAATCCCCCAAACCAATACAAAGGAACTACAGAAGCTCAACAAGTTTTTAAAGAGAATGACAGATAAGGCCCGCCATGATTATCAGAATCTGAAAGAATTTACAGAAAATGCCTCTCATGAAATGCAGACGCCCCTCGCCATTGCTCAGGGGAAGCTTGAAATATTACAGGAAGATGCCAGCCTGACAGTAGAGCAAATGCAACTCATTCAATCTGCACTGTTTTCACTGGACAAACTTTCAAAACTTGGCAAAGCCCTGACCTTGCTGACCAAAATCGAGAACCTGGAATTTGAAACCTCCAACAATACCAATATATCCGATATTGCCCGACGCATTAGTCTTCAATTCAGCGAATTAGCGGAGCTGAAGGGATTGGGGCTGGAAAAAGATATTCGGTCGGGCGTCCAACTCCAGATTGACCCCCTTCTGGCCGATATCATGATCACAAATTTGCTTAAGAATGCTTTGCAACACAATATTGACGAGGGCCGGATTGAAGTTCTGCTGGACGAACATCAACTCTGTGTTAGGAACACCGGTCCTGAACCAAGTACCCCCATGCATGAATTATTTGGGCGTTTCAAAAAGAGCAATGGAAGTAACGGAACCCTGGGGCTCGGGCTCGCGATTGTTAAAAAAATCGCAGATGTTCATC
This sequence comes from Bacteroidia bacterium, assembly GCA_030430845.1. Lineage (GTDB taxonomy): Bacteria > Bacteroidota > Bacteroidia > Chitinophagales > Saprospiraceae > JANQPA01. The sequence continues at coordinate 20,316 of JAUIKE010000060.1, forward strand.
AAATGGAGGTATCCTATGATTTTAAGGCAGGCCTACATGAAGTAAGTGTTAAATTTTAGCATAATTTCAAAATCTCAGATTTCCTTCAAAATTCCTTCAAATTGAACATAGCTTTTAACCTCATTTTTGTGAAAAAATAGAAAAAAAATAATCAATTAGCCAGCTTTAATGTTTAAACACCGAGCCTGCTTTATATTAAGCAAAAGTCTATTTCAAAAAAAACCAAGTATGAATTTTCGCGTTACGATTGTTATTACATTTTTATGTTGTTTAATCGGCCCTTTTTCCCAGGGGCAGAGCTTAGAGCCAAATTATGACCAATCGACTACTGTCGCCCCTGCCACCCAGGATATTGTGATTGAAGGTAAGATTATCAACCAGGACACAGAAGAGCCCCTGGAATTTGCGACGGTATCCATATACACAGAAGGGGACAGTGCTTTGGTTACGGGTACCACAACGGACCTTGACGGAACTTTCTCCCTGGAGCTTAACGGGGGGCAATCCTACTATATTGAAATCAACTTTTTGGCATTTGAGAACAAAACCATATCTAATATTAAAGCAGAAAAGGGACAGAAAAGAGTAGATCTGGGAGTCATCAGCTTGTCGGAGAACAGCCAGGTACTGGAAGAAGTAGAAGTAGTGGCTGAAAAAAGCAGTATGCAGCTACAACTGGACAAGAGGGTCTTCAATGTCGGCAAGGATTTAGCCAATCTTGGGGGAAATGCTTCCGACATGCTCGAAAACGTCCCTTCTGTGACGGTGGATGTAGAAGGGAATGTTAGTTTGCGGGGAAGTCAAAATGTTCGGATGCTCATTAACGGAAAGCCTTCCGGCCTGACCGGGCCCGACGCACTTCGCCAATTACAAGGAGACATGATCGAGCGGATTGAGGTGATCACCAACCCCTCTGCCCGCTATGATGCCGAAGGAGATGCGGGGATCATCAATATTGTTTTAAAGCAAGGAGCAGAGAAGGGTTTTAACGGCTCTTTTGGGCTAAATGCCGGTGAGCCGGCCAACTACGGGGCTTCTTACAGCCTTAACCTTCGTCAGAACGACTTTAACTTTTTCTCTTCTTTTGGCCTTCGCTATCGCGAATCTCCGGGTGGCGGATACAACAACCAACGGTATCTAAACAGTGACGGCGAGCTCGTATACTTCGAGAGTGATCAGGAAAGGACCAGGAAGGACCTGGGCGGGAACTTCAGAGCGGGCTTCAACTGGTATATGGACCCCAGAAGTGTTCTGACGACCTCTGTTTTATATAGAAAATCACAGGAAGACAACAATTCCTTTATTGAATACCGCGATTTTGATGGTGCGGGTAATCTTACCTCCATATCCACCCGAACAGAGGATGGGGAAAACGATGAAAGCGACCTGGAGGCGACGCTCACCTATGAGCGTACTTTCACTAGTGATGAACACAAGTTGAACTTAGATTTTCGGATCAACAATAACGAAGAGAAGGGGCTCAGCAATTTTTCTGAAATCGACGGACAGGGAAATAATCCGCCGTTGCAAAGGTCAGATGACACGGAAAAAAGTACGGATTATCTCATCCAGGCTGACTATGTGCATCCCATCGGAGATAATGGTGCCAAATTTGAGATAGGGACCCGATCTACCCTGAGGTCTATCATCAATGACTTTTTATCTGAAGAACAAAACGAATTTGGAGATTGGGACCCCATCGCCAGTTTAGATGACCGCTTGGAATACACAGAAAACATTTACGCCGGCTATGCTATTTTTGCCAAAGAAGCGGAGAAGTTTTCTTATCAATTAGGTGTAAGGATGGAATACACCCAACTAATCACAGAATTACAAAAAACAGATTTTCTCAATGAGCGAAGCTTCTTCAATCTGTTTCCGAGTGTCAACTTGTCTTACAAATTACAGGAAGAGGACCAGCTGCAGCTGAGTTTCAGCCGGCGGATCAGCCGCCCGCGTTTCTGGCATTTATTACCCTCTTTCAGCTTGAATGACAGCCGTAATTTCCGGTCAGGCAATCCGAATCTAAATCCGGTATTTACGAACTCTTATGAATTGGGATATTTAAAATACTGGAACACAGGTTCTTTGCTTTCAAGTGTTTATTACAGAAGGAGTAATGGCGTGACCGAGCGAATTTTGACGGTGCAGGATGACGGCACGACCTTACAGTTACCGGTTAACCTATCCAAAAGAGATGCGTATGGTATTGAATTCAGTTTTTCTCAGGACATCACTAAAAATTGGGATGTAACGGCCAACTGGAACTTCTACCGTGCCATCACAGATGGTGAATATGAAGGGGTACGATACTATGCGGATGCTGTAACCTGGACCGCCCGATTGATGACGAGCCTCAAAATCGGTAAAGGCTTTGATGCTCAGGCATCCTTCAATTACAGAGCTCCTGAAGTAGAGCCACAAGGAAAAGATTTGGCTGTGTACAGCTTTAATTTCGGTTTGGCAAAGGATATTCTGAATGAAAAAGGGACGCTTTCTCTGAGTGTCAGAGACCTCTTTAACACCCGGAAACGTCGTTCATTTATTGATCAGGAAGGCTTTTATTCAGAAAGCGCTTTCCAGTGGAGAAGAGGTCAGCAATTCACCCTTTCTTTCAATTACCGCTTAAATCAGAAAAAACGCCGTGGAGATAAAGGTGGAGAACGCGGAGATGGGGAAGGGGATTTTGAGGAAGGATTCTAAAAGTTTATAGTTCGAGGTCAAATTATATTCAAAAGGGCAGTTTTCCGACACGGATTTGCTGCCCTTTTCTTATTAATCTATGTGAAAATATTTAATTTAAAGCATTATTATTTTCCCACTATTAATAAATAAGGAGTTAGAAGGCTCTACCGGTCCTTCTAACTCCTTCAAACCGGTTATCTCATGAATAAAAAATTACTTTATCTGACACGATTTTTTTTACTTTTTCTGTTTATTAATATTCAAGTGGCGCAAGCCCAGCATTCGGTAGCCAGGCAATGGAACGAAGCCCTTTTATTTGCCATTCGGAATGATCTGGCCCGACCTACAGTGCACGCCCGCAACCTTTTCCATGTTTCTCTAGCCATGTACGACGCCTGGGCGGCCTACGATACCATTGCGCAACCCATGTTACTCGGCAATTCTCTGGGCAATTTAATATTTGACTTTGAGGGGGTAGAAACGCCAGAGGATGTAAAAGCAGCACAGGAAGAAGCTATGAGCTATGCTGCCTACCGGCTGCTGACTTATCGTTTCGTCTTTTCTCCCGGAGGGGAGAAATCCTTGGCCTATTTCGACAGCTTATTTTTTGACTTGGGTTATGACCCTTCGGTCTTTTCAACGAATTACCAAACGGACGGCCCGGCCGCGCTCGGCAATTATATTTCCGCACAAATCACCAATTTGGGAAGAAAGGATAACTCTAATGAGCGGAGAGACTATGCCAATCTGTTCTATGAGCCGGTTAATCCGCCTCTTATAGTTTCCGATCCCGGTAATCCCGATATAGAAGACCCCAACCGATGGCAGCCCCTCAGCCTTGAATTATTTATAGACCAATCCGGAAATGAGATCCCCGGGAGTACTCCCCCCTTTCTCAGCCCCGAATGGGGAAAAGTCATTCCTTTTGCCTTAAGTGAAGAGGATCTCACTATTTACGAACGGGATAGCGGAGAATACTGGGTGTATCACGATCCCGGGCCACCTCCTTATCTGGAACCTGAAACAGGTGGAGGCTTATCTGCGGAATATAAATGGGGCTTTTCACTGGTAGCAGTATGGTCTTCGCAATTGGATCCTACCGACAGTGTTATGATCGATATTTCCCCGGCTTCTTTGGGGAATATTAGTGTCGAAGAGTATCCGACGACGGTTGAAGGACTTCGTTCCTTTTACAACCTTGAAGGAGGAGGAGATCTGAGCCATGGCCACGATATCAATCCTCACACAGGGCAAGCTTATGAGCCCAATATGGTGCCTAAAGGAGATTATGCCCGGGTATTAGCTGAATTTTGGGCAGATGGTCCGGATTCGGAGACGCCTCCGGGGCATTGGTTTACCATTTTGAACTATGTACTTGATCACCCCGAATTTAAAAGAAAATATAAGGGCGAAGGGCCGGAAATAGACCCCCTGGAATGGGACGTCAAAGCTTATGTGTTACTTGGTGGAGCTATGCATGATGTGGCCATAACTGCCTGGGGGATCAAAGGATGGTATGATTATCTTCGTCCTATTTCAGCTATTCGCTTAATGGCAGATTATGGCCAGAGCACCGACCCTGAACTGCCCAGCTATCACCCCGGAGGTATTCCTCTTTTACCCGGATATATAGAGTTGGTTTTGGAGGGAGATACGCTGGCGGGCGTTGATAATGAGCACTTACACAAGATCAAACTAAAAGCCTGGCGAGGCCCTGACTACATAGAAGAACCCGACAGCACTGTTGCAGGAGTTGGCTGGATATTGGCTGAAAACTGGTGGCCTTATCAGCGCCCCTCTTTCGTAACACCTCCTTTCGCAGGCTATATTTCGGGGCATTCCACTTATTCGAGAGCTGCAGCGGAAATTATGACTATGATGACCGGAGATCCGTTCTTCCCGGGAGGTATGGGAGAGTTTTTAGCCCCCAAAAATGAATTTCTCGTATTTGAAGACGGCCCCAGTCAGGATATCGTACTGCAATGGGCTACCTATCGCGATGCTTCTGACCAAACCAGTTTGTCCAGAATATGGGGAGGGATCCACCCTCCTGCGGATGACATGCCTGGGCGGCTGATCGGCATGAAAATAGCAGATGATGCCTTCAAGAAAGCGGATTATTTTTTCAATCCGGATCGGGATGAAGACGGTTATCGCGCCAGTGAAGATTGCAATGACCTGGACAGCTTGATACACCCCATGGCTGAAGAAATTGCCGATGGAAAAGACAATGATTGTGATGGACTTGTTGACAATCTGTCTACCAATACCGATCAGTCCTATCAGCATTCCGTTAAAGCCTACCCCAATCCGGTAGAGAACGAACTATGGGTAGAGCATAGCTTCAGGGGACAAGGAATAGTTCAATTATTCCATATGGACGGTCGGTTAAGCAAACAATTCAAACAAGATTTTGATGGTGTCAGCTTTAAAGTCTCTTTTGATGATGTGCCGAAAGGTGCTTACACACTGGTTATGAGTGATGAGCAAGGCCGTCGTCTATGGATAGGTAAAATATTACATTAAAAATAGGGGTTGTGTAAAAAGTCCTTCGGCCTTTTTCCCCAACCAATAATATTCTTTTAGGAGGTTGTTTTAAGAAAAAAACTTCGTTTTTTTTTTGAAACAACCTCCTAAACAAAATTTTCGGGGGTGGGTGAAAACGAGGAACGAGTTTTTACACAACCCCTATAATTTTCTTAGTTCTCCCAATTCTTCTTTTCTTGCTCGACATGATTGAGCTTTATTTTTACCCCATACTTTTTATTCAGATGCTTAGTGAGCGCATCTGCGGCATAAACTGACCGATGCTGCCCGCCGGTACACCCAAAATTGATCATCAGGTGAGTAAAACTACGATCTATATAATCTTCCACTGCCTGATCAACGATCCGAAAAACATTGTTCAGGAAATCACCCATTTGACTGTGGTGTTTCAGGAAGTTGATCACTGATTCATCGCGGCCGGTCAACTTCTTGTAAGGCTCATATCGACCGGGATTATGTATGAAGCGACAATCAAAAACGAAACCACCTCCATTACCTGAATCGTCACCGGGAATCCCTCCTTTTTTATAAGAAAAGCTATTAACCGTTACGGTTAACAGGCTGGACGAAGCCTTGATCTTGTCGAAAGGCTCAAACTGCTTGGAATTGATCAGGTCCAGCAAAGAGTTTTTCAGTTCGGGAATTTCGATTGGGAAATCGATGTTATCAAAAATCCATTTTACATTTCTTAAGGCAAATGGGATGCTGGACAGAAAATGTTCTTTGCGCTCGTACAGTCCGCGAAAGCCGTAGGCACCCAGTACCTGTACACACCTCATCAAAACATAGCCGTAATAATATTCCGTGAAGGAAGCCCGGTCGATGTCAATCAGCTCTTCTACGGCATCCAGATAATAGTCCAACAACTCAAGGCGAATATCCGCCGGGATATTGGCTTTGGCCTGGTAAAGTAAGGAAGCCAGGTCATATTGCAAAGCCCCCTTCCTACCTCCTTGATAATCAATAAAGTAAGGCTCTCCTCCCTTGATCATGATGTTGCGGGTCTGGAAATCCCGGAACATAAAAAAGTTGGTATCTGTTTGAAGGAGGTAATCTGCGAGGCGGTGGAAGTCATCTTCAAGGGCCTGCTCATCAAAGTCGACCCGGGCAGGCTTCAGGAAGTAGTATTTAAAATAATTACAATCCCATAACATGGATTGCTTATCGAACTCCTTTCGGGGAAAACAAAGATCAAAATTGAGGCCTTCTGCTCCTGTAATCTGAAGTCGGGCCAATTGACGGACCACTTTTTTATAGATATTAATCAAATAATCAGGGAAATAGTCTCCCTTTTGTAAAAGGTAGCTATAAAGGGTGGTAAAGCCGAGATCCTCCTGCAGGTAAACTTTTTGGTCCAATTTTTCGAGGTAAATTTCAGGTACCGGAAGCTCTTTCGACCGGAAGTGATTAGAGAACTGAACGAACGCTTCATTCTCTTTATCTCCCGGATTATAAGCTCCGATGGCCGAAGTGCTGCCTTCCTTCAAGCGGTAGTAGATCCGGTCGGAGCCGGAAGGGGCCAGCGGTAAAATGAGCGAAGGTTCTTTTCCCGACCAGGTTTCAAAAAGATCAGAGAGTAGTGCTTCTATTTTTCTTGAATTCATGTTGAATTCGTTTAAAAAAGCATTGGTAATATGTAAAAAGGCCGAAGCCTTTCTACATATTACCAATACTTTTTATTTAATTGATGCTTTTATGTTCATTGATGGTTTTCCAAAGCAAGTCTTTCAGTTCGGTAATACCGTCTTGTGCCACGGAAGAAATGAAAATATGAGGAATCCCTTCAGGCAGATCCTTTTCTATCCAGCCTTTTATTTCCTCATCGATAAGATCACATTTGGTTATGGCCAAAACCCTGGGTTTATCCAGCAATTCGGGATTATACATATTGAGTTCATTCAACAGGATTTGATATTCCTTTTTGATATCATCCGTATCTGCGGGGATCATGAACAGTAAAGTAGCATTGCGCTCAATATGCCTGAGAAATCGATGACCGAGGCCTTTACCTTCATGTGCTTTTTCAATGATCCCGGGAATGTCCGCAATGACGAATGAGCGTCCGTCCCGGTATTGAACCATCCCTAAATTCGGCACCAGTGTCGTAAAGGGGTAACTGGCAATTTTGGGTTTGGCAGCAGATATGACCGACAGAAAAGTTGACTTCCCTGCGTTGGGGAAACCGACCAAACCGACATCCGCCAATACTTTAAGCTCGAGTATTTTCCATTCTTCGCGGCCTGGTTCACCCGGCTGTGCATAACGGGGTGCCTGATTAGTAGCCGTTTTAAAATGAGAATTTCCCAGGCCTCCTCTTCCTCCAGGAGTAAGAATTCGCTCCTCGCCGTCTTCCGTTATTTCGAAATGAACTTCTTCTGTTTCGGCATCTTTGGCTACTGTACCCAGAGGAACCTCCAGGATAATGTCTTGCCCGTCTGCACCGTGGCGATTATTGCCAGATCCGCTCTCTCCTCGTTCGGCTATTACGTGTTTTCGGTATTTCAAGCCCAGTAGGGTCCAAACATTTCGATTTCCACGGAGGATGATATGTCCACCTCGGCCTCCATCTCCACCGTCGGGGCCTCCCCTGGGGTTACTTTTTTCACGCAAAAAATGAGCAGAACCGGCTCCTCCCGCACCTGATCGGCAACATATCTTCACGTAATCAATAAAATTCTGTTCTGCCATATTCTTTTAACTTCGTTTTTGGATGGACAAAATTAAAAAAAAAGGCTGACTCCTCCGTTCAGAGCAGAGAAGTCAGCCTTTAATTTTTTCTAAAAGCTTTTAGAGCTTATCAACACTGGCGCAAAGCCTGTCGAATATTTCTTCGATGGAGCCCACTCCGTCTACTTTCTCAGCTTTATCTTGCTTACCATAATAATCAAAAACAGGCGAGGTTTCGCTCTTGTATACGTCAATCCGGTTTTGAATGATGGTTTCATCCAAATCATCGGCGCGACCGGAGGTTTTGCCTCTTTCCAATATTCGCTTGATGATCTCTTCATCAGGAACATCCAGCATTAACAGGGCCGAAATTGCCGTATCTTTTTCTGCCATTAGCTTGTCTAGTGCCTCTGACTGAGCGATGGTTCTGGGAAACCCATCAAAAATATACCCTTGTACATCGGGATTAGCCTCCACTTTATTTCTGAGCATACCGACGGTCACCTCATCAGGCACCAGTTCACCTTTTTCAATATAACTTTTAGCTTCTTTTCCCAAAGGAGTATCGTTTCCCATCTCGTACCGAAAGAGGTCTCCGGTAGAAATGTGTAGCAAATTATACTTTTCAACTAATTTTGCAGCTTGTGTTCCCTTACCGGAACCAGGAGGGCCAAACAGGATCAAATTAACCATCTGATGTGATTCGTTTTTTATTATAAAAATGCTGTGGTTAGAGCTGGCCGGATAGGCGCTCAAAAATAAGAAGGGAAATCTATTTGGCCAAATATTATAAGGGAGTGATTAAAAATATATATGCTCCAGTTCGTTTCAGTAGAACAAAAGTGTCTATATTTTACTTAGTGAGCTACCACATCCCGGGCAGTCGAAATTTTGGGCGCCCAGTACGAAGAAGTAGTAATATTATCGATCACTACACCTCTGGAAGTACTGTGGATGACCTTTATGCCATCGGGATCATTGGCATAAACCAGAGAGACGTGGAAGACTCTTCCTAAAGGCGAACGCCGGTAAAAGATCAAATCCCCCGGCTTGACATCCTTAACCCGAATGCTCCTACCTTGTTTTTCCTGTAGCCGGGAACTCGGAGAAAGCTCAATCCCGTATTTTTTCATTACAAAATAGGTAAAGCCGGAGCAATCGAATCCTTTTCTGGGATCTCGGCCGGCATAAGTATATTTGGTTCCCTTATAATTGTCCGCATAGTCAACAATATCCATTCGCAGCGCATATTCTTTGCTTTCCTTTTCGTCCGTTCCGCTACCGGTTTTGGTGAGCATACTACATTGAGAAAAGGACAAAAGGAACAATAAAAGTCCAAGAGGGGATTGAAGGATCTTCATACTCAATTAAATTAGCCAGTAAGTTTAAATCGGTTTATAGAACTGATATAAATTTATGAGCGCAGAATGTTACAAGTCCCTAAGCTTTTGTTAAAGATCTTTTAATGTCAAAAGCATCCTGATCTTTTAGATAAGGCAGCTTTTTGCGAAAGGCCTGTTGGGCGTCATAATTTAAGCTTAAGGTGTTAATCTGTTCAATGCCGGTAGCTCTGTAGATGAGCTCTCCTGCGTAATCTACAACGCAGGAATCACCTGAATAGGTATAATTATTTTCATCTTTTCCAACCCTATTTACGCCGATGACGTAGGACTGATTTTCGATGGCTCTGGCCTGCAAGAGCGTTTTCCAGGCTTCAATTCGGGCAACCGGCCAGCTGGCTACATACAGCAATAAATCGTACCCCTGTGTATTTCGGCTCCATACGGGAAAGCGCAGGTCATAACAGATCATGGGGCAAACTTTCCACCCCTTGAGTTCGAAGATCCGAACTGATTGACCGGCCGTATATGGTTTGTCTTCTCCTGCCAGACCAAATAAATGAGCTTTATCGTAATATTGAAACTGCCCATTGGGAGGCATCCAGATCAGGCGATTGTAGTATGCCCCACCTTCTTCTATAACTATACTTCCTGTAACGACGGCCTGCTTTTCCTGAGCTTTTGAACGCATCCAATCGATTGTCTGGGGGGCCTGGTAAGCGACCCTTTCAGGATGCATGGTGAAGCCGGTAGAAAACATTTCAGGCAGAACGATCAGGTCTACTTCTTTCGATTCGGATTGTAAAAAAGTATCAAAATGCTGGAGGTTGGCTAAACTGTCCTCCCATTTTAAATCGGCTTGGATGGTAGAAATGCGCAAAGTTTGCATAGTTGAAAATGGATTTTCAAGGCTTAGAACTGTGGAACGAAAATTCATTTAGCAATGAATGGTTGGCTGCCGGTCGGCAGCTAACTATTGCTAAATGAAATAGAAGTTGTTTAAAGTTATCGTACTTAGTCAAAGCAGGAAGATAAAAAAAAAGGCTGACTCGACCGTCTAAAACGGATGAGTCAGCCTTTTTAAAATATAATTGAATAAAATGTTTATTCTTCTCCGCCTTCTTCTTCTCCTTCTTCCCCTTCATCTGCACCTTCGGCTCCACCTGCTTTTTCAGCAGCAGAAGCAGCAGAACGCATAGAACGAGGAATTTCAACCGTTGCAACCGGTGTACCAGGAGCCTGCATGATCTCGATGCCTTCTTTTGCCTGGATATCTCTTACCCGGATGGATTGCCCCATCTCCAGCTTGGAAACATTCAGTTCCAGAACGTCTACCATGTATTCCGGCGTAGTCTTAATCTTTATCCGGCGAACATTTTGCTGAAGCTTACCTCCCAGTTTAACACCTGGAGAGGCTCCCACAAAGCGCACGGGCACTTGAAGTTTAATAGGATGTCCTTCCACCAAACGCAGAAAGTCGATGTGTACTACACTATCTGTTACAGGATGAAACTGAATATCTTTCAGTATACATTCAACAGTTTGGCCATTCACTTCTACCTTAGCTACCTTAAATTCGGGAGTATAAACCAAGGATTTGACCTGAGCTTGAGTTGTTGTAAAATGAACAACCTCATTACCTCCATATAATACACAAGGGATCAGTCCCTCTTTACGGGCAGCTCTGGCCCATTTTTTGCCCAACTTCTCGCGGGCTTCACCTTTTATTGTTATGTATTTCATGTTGTTATACTTTAGTACTAAAAATGTACATATCATCTAACGGACCGCAAAGATAAGGAAATAAATGAAAGGAAACTATTGTATCGCAAAAAAATAAGGGATAAAAGAGGGTTGACAAAACTGGCTATTCAACTAGTCCTTGATTTTCAATTAGTTGTTCGTTGCTAGTTGTCCGTTTAAACGTGGGCAACTGACAACGAACAACGAACAGCAAAAGCTGAATAATTGAAAGGCAAGGCTTTATAAATTACCTTTCGAAAATTCGGGATACCTCCTGTTTTTAGCCTTCGATAAAAAGTGCAGAAATGGAACGATGTTCGTGGGTATTCCTGATGGCCCGTGCAAACAGTTTCGCCGTTGAGAGCACTTTGATTTTGGACGATTTTTGTTTCAAAGGAATCGTGTCGCAAACCAGGACTTCGTCGAGGCTGGATTTTTCAATATTCTCATAAGCATTGCCAGAAAGTACGGGGTGTGTGCATAAAGCTCTGACACTTTTAGCACCCTTTTCCAGTATCACGGTTGCAGCGCGGGTCAGGGTGCCGGCTGTATCTACCAGGTCATCTACGAGGATGACATCTGCGCCTTCAACATCACCGATGACCGTCATCTTTGACACGACATTAGCTTTCTGGCGTTGTTTATCACAGATCACGAGGCTGCGGCCAAAGTGTTTGGCATATACGCGGGCTCTTTTCACGCCTCCGACATCCGGGGAGGCAAAGGTTACGTTTGAAAGATCCTGTTCTTGCAAATAAGGGATATAGATAGCTTCACTTTTCAGATGGTCCACGGGGATATCAAAAAAGCCCTGTATTTGTGGGGCATGGAAATCCAGCGTCATAACCCTGTCGGCACCAGCTGCCTGCAGCAGATTAGCGATCAGTTTGGCAGAGATGGGTACACGAGGCTTATCTTTTCTATCTTGTCGGGCGTAACCGAAGTAGGGAATGACGGCCGTAATATAACCGGCTGAGGCCCGTCGGGCCGCATCGATCATCAGTAGCAGTTCCATTAAGTTCTCAGCGGGAGGATAAGTAGACTGAACAAAAAACACATAACCGCCTCTGACTGACTCGTTGATGACCGGCTGCATTTCACCGTCGCTGAAACGATTCACCTTGATATCGCCCAGATCATCTCCGTAGAAGTCAGCGATCTTTTCAGCAAGGTAAGTAGAATTGGTTCCTGAAAATAGTTTTACCTCAACCATTTGCATGGGTTATTGAATATTTAATCAATGACAAAAATGGATTATTGCAGAGAATTGGGTTTTGGATCACTCCTGACAAAGGTAAAAAGATTTAGAGACCTTCATCCTTAAATTGATGATTTTATCTCGAAATATGTTAACGGGTAATCAAGTGTGCTAAAGAGCCGGGGCAAAATCAAAATTTTTGTGATTAGCCGATAATTAAGCTCCCTTAGTCGATAGCATTTACTTTTGCCTTTTTCAAGCTTTATTTTTGCATAAAAGCATTTTAGACCATTTTTTGCCGTAACAACAACAAAGAATTGCTTATGCATCTGTAAAACAACTACCCTAAACACAAAACACGAACTTTTATCAACTATGCATGTATACTTATTTGCAGGCTGGTGGAAATCTCTGAGCATTGATCTACACATATTTCTGAGTATTTCAGTAGTTTTTTCTACGCTACTCATTATTCTCTATATACTCAGTTATTTCAAAATTGAAGCGGAAATAGATACCTCCGCTGACTACGGCAGGGAACGGTCTAAGTTTCTGAGTTCAAAATTCGTCATTGCATTTTTTACGCTGTTCGGATGGTCAGGCTCCTTACTTTCTTATCTATGGGACCAACTTAGTTTGACATTTCTTTACAGCTTTATTATAGGAGCCGCAGGCGCTTTATTTTTCCGTTGGTTGAGCGGCAGCAGTTCGAGTAAAAAACATTTCCGCATTGAAAAAGCCTTATCCAGTACAGGGAAAGTACTCAGTTCAATCCCTCCACATCGTAACGGCTTTGGAAAGGTACACCTTAATCTAAGTGAAGCGCCTTATGAAATAGATGCTGTAACTGCCGGGCAGGAAGTACCCAGAGGAGCCTCGATCAGGGTTGTAGAAATCCTGGATGAAAAAATAGTATTGGTAGAGCCCATTATAGGAACAGGTAAGAAATATCGACGCAGTTTTGAGGCGAAGGCCACCCGCTCTGCGCCTCATTTTCACCCGAAAAATTCTAAACCTAAAAAAGAATAAAAATAAAAGAGAGCGGGAAACCTGAAGAGGTTTCCCGCTCTCTTTTATTTTTATTCTTTATTTTTTTCGATCTGTCACAAAAGTAACGAGATCTTCCATGGATTGCCGGGTTTCGGAATAAGGAAAAGTGTGCAGGATATCGAAAGCCTCTTTTCGCAGATCGTACATTGCTTTTTCGGCATATTCCAGCCCGCCGCTTTTTCTGACAAAATCAATTACTTCTCTGACTTTATCGGGCTGGTCGCTGTGCCGTCGAATGGTATTAATGACCTGTCTTTTTTCAGAGCGGCTCGCTTTTTCCAGGGCATATATCAGGGGGAGGGTCATTTTTTTCTCTTTGATATCGATCCCGAGAGGCTTTCCTACATCATCTGTGCCATAATCAAAAAGATCGTCTCTGATTTGGAAAGCCAAGCCTATTTTTTCACCAAACAAGCGCATTTTTTCAATCAGTTCCTCATCTTGGGTCGTGGAAGAGGCTCCCGCCCGGCAGGCAGAAGCAATTAAAGAAGCTGTTTTTTGGCGAATGATCTCATAGTAAACCGGCTCTTTAATATCTAGTCTTCTGGCCTTTTCCACCTGTAGCAATTCGCCTTCCGCCATCGCCTGAGTAGCATCTGATACAATTTCCAGCATGCGATATTGCTTGTTTTGCAGGGCCAGTAACATGCCTTTCGAAAACAGGAAATCGCCTACCAAAACGGCGATCTTATTTTTCCAAAGTGCATTGATGGAAAAGAAGCCCCGGCGGGTATTCGCTTCATCTACTACATCATCATGAACCAGGGTCGCTGTATGTAATAATTCTACCAGCGAAGCCGCTATAAAAGTAGGTTCCTTAATTTCTCCACATAACTTCGCAGCCAAAAAAACGAACATAGGCCGAACCTGTTTGCCTTTGCGACGAACAATGTAGTAGGTGATCTTGTCTAACAGCGGTACATTACTACTCATAGAAGCACGAAAGTGGCCTTCAAACTTCTTCAATTCTGCTTCTATCGGGGATTTGATCGTATTCAACGATTTGACCATATAGCTCGGTTTTATTTATATTAGCTGCTTTTCCAAAGGTACAAAACTTTGTGATTTGGCCACCGGACTCAAGAATCCCAGCAGGGCTATTAAGTCCTGAAAGCCCAAGAGCCTCGGAGAGGTGAAATACCTGCCTGCCGGCGAGGCAGGTCGGTATTTCGCTCCTCCCATACGGGCCACATGGCTGGAGCTTTTTGTTGACATAGAACTTAACAGCCCACCCGCAGGAGCTCCTTACAATGCTAACAAATCCAACTGTTAGTCCATCTACCTTCCCCGACCACCGAAGTCTTGACGTAGGTGGTTACCTTCTACCTAACATATAAACATCTAATTAAAACAAAGTTCAAATCTTTTTAAATTTTTTGAAAGCAAATATTTATATTCCCTTTCACTTTAATGTTTGCGTTTAACAAATTAAATAGCTAAATTAGGATAAACACCTAAGTATTTGTTTATCAACACAATAGTTAATCCACTATCCAGGTCCTGAATCCAAATTATTAACCCTAATAGTTGATTGAAGTGAATAGACCGAAAAATAAGTTATTCAGGCTCATCAAAACTATGACCCCAGCTGAAAAGCGATATTTCAAAATGCATTTCGCCTTGCAACGTAATGCCCTTACCATTCTTTATGATCACCTCAACGATATCGAAGAATATGATGAAGAGGAGCTAAAAAATTCACTTCCAAAGAATATTGCCAACAAGCTCAAAGTATACAAGGTCAGGCTATATGACCGCGTACTGAAATCTTTGACTACCTTTTATGCCAAAAAAAATATCCAGAGCAAAATTCGCCTGGGATTAGAGGAAGTAGATGTCCTGATGTCCAAAAAGCTTTACGATGTTGCCACCGACCATTTGTATAAGCTAAAAAAGCTAGCCGAAAAATACGAGGAATATACTTATCTGGTGGACTTGGCTTACCTGGAATACCGATTAATGAATATTTATATGGACCGAATCGGCATCAGCAAACAACCTCTTTTCACAGATATGAATTATTATCTCGAAAAGTTGGATCAGCAAATTCGATTCTCCCGGCTCGCACACGAGACCATTGACTTTCAAAAATCCAATCATTACAAACAGCTGAAGCCAGAACAAAGAGAATGGCTAAGCGAACTGCTGGACACGAAAATCCCTCAATTAAGTGGAGACACCCCCTCTTTTAGAGCCAGAATATCCAGGAATATTATTCTGACCGTTATATATCAATTCCTTAAAGAAAAAGAAGCAGAATATCAGGTTCGCAAAGAAAATGTAGATCTTTTCCATCAGTACC
The DNA here is from genome assembly GCA_030430845.1 of Bacteroidia bacterium. GTDB lineage: Bacteria > Bacteroidota > Bacteroidia > Chitinophagales > Saprospiraceae > JANQPA01. The sequence goes on from JAUIKE010000060.1 coordinate 35,848, forward strand.
CACACTTTAAAGAAGGACTGAGCTTCCACTACCTGGCAGTGCTGCGCAATTACATGAATTTTTGTTTGAACGATAAAAGATTTAAGGAGGTTCGTGAGACTGTAGAAGAGGCCAAACAGTTTATAGAAAAGGTCACCCCACAAGAGGAACCACAACTGATCTATTTCTATTTTGCTGAACTCAAAATGCTGTATGAGCAAGGTCAGTTCAAAACCATTGTGGACAACTATAGCCAACTCATTGAAGAGTTCACCAAAAAAAACCAGATCATGGTAGAACGGATCTCCGTGATCAGTTTTATTTATATTATCCTGGCGGAGTTATTTGAGGATAATCATCCCAAAGCCCAGTACTATCTTCGTATCATTAATGAGGCGGATGAAGAAGTCAAAGATTATTTTGAAGAATTTTATATCCTGCTTGACCTTGTTTCTCACTACGAGGCAGGCGATGCGCATTCCCTTAAGCTCCAATTACAAAAACTAAGAAGAAAGTACAACTTTTCTGATCAACCAGACACTTTCTTCCTCAGTATGATGAATTGGATTGATCGGCTGAACAGATACCCGGAACAAAAGGCCATCATAGCTATGGAAATGAAGTCAGAGTGCAACCTGAAGTTCTCAGCCGATAAGAATATGGATAGTTTTCAGCACTACCACTTGGATACCTGGTGTGGAGCGCTTATCAACGGAACCAGCCTGAAAGAAGAAATCTTGAAACACTTAAAAAACAAAAGCCCCTCCTACAATCATTAGGAAGGGCTTTGCTTTTGTGTTCACTTGTAGAATCCGACGAGTCAGTACATAAAAGTGTACAACTTATATGAATTCTAACTCTTGTTACAAATATGGTAATACGCCATAACTATAACAAATATAGACTTCAACAAACTTCAGCAAAAGTATACATTCTAAATTCTTTCCTTTATCTTATTCTTCCCTACTAAAGTATATCAAAAACCATAAATTACTGAAAATCAAATTGTTAATAAAAAACACATTCCGCAAGTCGGTAACATTTTAAACAGTTAACAATTACTTTACATAGTGTATAAAAAAAGCTTGGCGACCCATTACGAGGTCGCCAAGCTTTTATTTTCTTTTTGGGAGGTATTTATTCATCAAAAACTATGAATAAATACCTCTCAGAGAATTTAACTGTTATTGCGCTACAATTTTATGTACAAACTGCCGCTCTCCCTGACTGATGTGGATCAGCAACATGCCCTTGGGGGCTTCGTCCAGGTTGAGGTATTCGTCGTACAAGCCATTAAAATTGCGCAGTTGCTTGCGCAGCACTTCCTGTCCGGATGCATCCAGGACGCGGATGAGCGTATTTTCAGCCGCAGCCTCAAAACGAAGATGGAGCCTGCCTTTGGTCGGGTTGGGGGTAGCGCTGAAGGATTGTAAACTCAACATTTGGTTGTTATTGCTCAATTCACTTTCCAATAATTGCCGCTTTTTTATTTCTGCCTGCTCGTTAATTTTTGCAGCTACGCCTTTTACCGGCTTGAATTTGACGGGAAGCATCATTTTGACATTCACTTTCTGTCCTCTTTGACGGCCGGCTTTGAAGCTCGGTAGCTGATCAACCACAGCCAGAACCGCCTGATCAAAATCAGCGCCCATAGAGCGGACGATTTTTGCACTTGTGATTTTACCCGATTTGGTCACTACAAACTCTGCGACCACGGTACCTTCCTGTTCTTTGTCCGCTGGATATTCAATCTTATTGTAAACGAATTCCAACAATTTTCTTCTCGAACATTCCATCTGCTCTTCCCGGCTCATTCCTTGTCCGTCACAGCCCTGGAAAAGCGGCATTTCTTCTACTACCATAAAAGTTTCCTGGGGGAGAAGCCTGGATTCGCTTGTTATTTCAACTTCTTTTTCCTTCAATGCTTCCACATCACACTTCGGGCAATCAATGATGACCACTCCGTTTCGGCCTGCTTCACCATATAGCTCTACAGCGGAATCATCCTTCAGTACAGTAATAGCTTTGATGTTGTTGGGTTCGATCTGCTTGAGGTCCAGATGATCAATTATTTCATCGTTTAAAACATATAATGGCTCTGCACTTGTACCTTCCTTAGCGCGAATGCGAATCTTGGAGGTAGGTTCTTCCTTGACGGCTTTCTCGTCTTCGCAACTGGGGCAGTCGATCTCTACTACTCCGTTTTCCCCTTCTTCACCGTATTTTTTAATGGCGGCTTCTCCTTTCAGCACATTGACACTCTTGATTTGATCCGGTTCGAGCTCTTTAGCCGGGTTATCTTCCGATTTCTTCTGCATTACTCCATTGATCACAAATAAGGGGGCTCCCTCCCCTCCTCGGATGCGAAAAGCGCTCTTTTCTTTAACCTCTTTTTCAACTTCACAATCAGGACAATAGACCTCCACTACTCCATTCTTAGCGGCATCGCCATATTTTTCTACAGCGAAGTCCCCTTTTCGTACATCAATAGACTTAATCTTGAGGTGATCGAGGGTCTGGAAATTGTTGTAGCTGATGCGAACACCATTGAGCAGGATTAATTTGTCACTGAAATCAACGGCAGGCGGATTGTCAACGGCCATGTCACATTTAGGGCAGTCGATCTCGACAACGCCGTTTTTACCTTTATCTCCATACTTTTCAATAGCTGCATTTCCTTTCAGCACATTAACAGAGCTCACTTTTTCGGCGGGAACATCCATCATCCGGACGCCTTCTACTACCTGCCCATTCAACACGATCAATGGTTCCGGCTTGGTCGTATCTGCCTGATCAGCTACTGCCGAAAGCTGAAGGGTTCCTTTGAATAATTCATTGGCCAGGAATGGAAGGCCTGAAACATTTTCTCCTTCGGAAAAAACACTTGCTTCTTCTGTTTCTTCAGCGGCTAAAACAGTGGCAGGAATGACTTCCTCCGTTTCTTCACTACTGAAAGAAGGGAGGGATAATTCCGGGAATTCATCAGAAAATACAGGTAGTTCATCCAGCCCATAAGCTTCATCGTAGGTGAAGGCCAGTAACAGCAGTGCAATGACCGGCAGTGCGAGCATGTAGCGCAGCAAAGACAGTCGGGTAGATCTCTTTTTCGTCATCATTATGATCCGATTTTTAAGTTGTGAATGAATTAAGTGATTGACTAGTGCAATCTGAGGTCCGGACAAAGATTGCTGTATCAATAAATGGCCATATTCTTTGATCTTATATTCTTTTGTAACGGCAGCGTCTGCCAGAAATTCGTGATTGGCGCGCAGGGCCTTTCGGTAAAAAAATACCAGTGGACTGAACCAGGCGATCGTACTCACCACCTCCACCAACATCACATCCAGGGTGTGCCCCTGCCTGATATGGGCCTGCTCATGCTTCAGCATTCGATCTGCTTCGGGTGTGTTCACCGAGGGATGCTTGCCCCAGAAGATCCATCGGAAAAAAGAAAAGGGCAGATGTTCTTTATGGGTAAATACCAGTCGGTGAATTCCTTTGTAAGTCTTTTTTCCCGCAAAAAAATAGCGTCCGATTTGGAACATGCCGTACAGGAGTCGTCCTGCCATCATCAGTACGCCCAGCCAGTAAACCACCAGCCACCAGTTGACGGAGGCTTTCTCGGGTGCTACTTCTATGACCTGCATTTCCTGCAAATATTGGAGGTTAGCCAGCCATAACTCCCAGTTGACCATCTCCGCCGCAGTAGGCTGGGCCGGTTCTGGTAAATTCCATAGGGGCGGCATCAGCGGAAGTACCAAACCAACGATAAAAGAGAGCACTAAATACCAGCGGTTAAGGGTGAAAAAAGTGGTTTGCCTCAACACCAGGTGATAGAGCAGATAAAACAACGCCCATCCAATACTGACTTCCAGGATATAGAGTATCATTGGTCTTCGTTTGTGTCGTCTAATCGATCCAGCAGATCATTTAATTCGCTTATGCTCAGGTCATTCTTTTCTACCAGGAAAGAGACTAACTTGTTCATGGAGCCTCCGAAATAATCTTCTACCAGCGTATTGACCGAAAACTTGCTGTAGTCTTCTTTCGTGATGATAGGCCGGTACTCGTAGGTCCGTCCATAAGCTTTGTGATCCAAAAACCCTTTCTTTTCCAGTATCCGGATGATGGTGGATATGGTACTGTGCGGCGGTTTTTTCTGGCCCAGCTTTTCGGCAATATAAGCGCGTACGTCACTGACCGTGCTGGGGCCTAGTTCCCAGATGATCTGCATGATCTCTTCTTCTGCCTTGGTGAGTTTTTGTAAGTTCATCTCTTTTTGTTTAGTAGTTTATAAGGTTCCGAGGTTCCAGAGTTCCAGGCTTAATTCCCTTGAAAATGAATGATCTCTCTGAGTTGTTTCATTCGATCCAGGGTGTACTGTTTGAATTTTTCGTTACCGGTAGCCAGGTATCGTTGATAATATTTATTGGCTATTCGTTTATCCTTGTAATACAAGTCGCAATTTCGGGCCATGTGAAAAAGATGCTCCGGGTCATCCGAATAAGCATAAGCCTCCTCGAAGTGATTGATGGCTTCTTTATACTTGTATTGCAGCTGCTTCACACGCGCCAGATCCGCATGATAGGTTCCCATCTTTTCGGAAATCCCCATCTCGGCAGCCTTTTCCAGGTGAACAGCGCTGGAGTCTAAGGCTTCTTTTTCGAGGTAAGCCAAACCTAAATAATGGTGCGTATGCTCGGAGTCTTCTCCCCTCTTCACAATCGCTGACAGATGTTCGATGGCTTTATCCACACTATCTATCTTCAGGTAAGCGACCCCTATCATCATTTGGTAATAATCAGAAGTATCCCCCTGTACCATGGTTTTTTCAATAGCCTCCACAACCGCCTCATGATCCTTGAGCTTCTGCATCAGACGAGCTTTCGTTTGTAACAATTTAATGTTTTTACCATCCAGATTTAAACCTTGCTGTAACAAGCCCTCCACCGGTTCAAAGGCTCCAAGCGCCAGATAGATGGAACACATCATGTCGATCACCTCCAGGTCTTTATCATTCAAACGATAGGCTCTCGAAAAATGGGTCAGTGCTTCCAGAGGCTTATCCACTCTCAGGGCCAAATATCCGTTGCGCTTGAAGTAATAACTGTTGGAAGTATCTATCTCGATAAGTCGGCTGTAGAATTCGCGGGCTCTGGTGTAATTGAATTCTTTTTCATACAGTGCGCCCAGTGAGCTCATCGCAATGGCATTCAGAGAATCCAGCTTCAGCATCTTGCTGTAATATAACTTGGCATCCCGCGAGCGGCCCAACTGCGTGTGGCAATAAGCGATCCGGGATAGGTAATCCATGTTTTCGGGTTCGCGAATGTAACACTCGCTCAAAGTCTCCAGGGCATGATCAAATTGATAGGCACTGATGTCATCTAAAGCTTCAAGATACAAACGATAAGTGTCTTGCTTCAGGCTGTCGGTAGTTTGAGATTGCATTCCTTTGAACGCAAACATCAATAGGATAAAAAGGCTAATGTGACGCATAATTATCTTTTTGACAATACAAATGTAATGGGTGAAAAAACAAAATGCAACTAAATCGTAAGTTTTTTGACTAAAAATTTAGTTAGGGCGTCCCTGAAAAGACAAAGGAGGCTGACTACGAGGTAGTTGGCCTTTAATTTTTGGGTAAAAATTCCCCGAAAACAGCCGAAAAAGGCTAAATTCGGGGAAGACAAAAATTCGTT
>JAUIKE010000299.1 GCA_030430845.1 Bacteroidia bacterium
CAGTTGATCTGCCTCCACAAGAGAGAGGATCTTCGATTTTTTAAAAAGGAATAAATCTTTTCTTCTTTTATAAGAACCCTCTTCCAGAAATAGCGGCTCGGAGGGAGCCGCTAAATTAGGCTCTCCGCTGGCCTCAGCACGCCAGGGCTGTTCGGAGGCTGCTGTGAAATTAAATTCTTTGGGATAAAGAGCGAAAAAATTGATATTCTCCAACTCCTGAAGCACGGCATCCAGCTCAGGATCTTCAACATACTCTTGAGATAATAGCATGTTTACTCCATCAAAATATAAATGCCAGCCCCAGTTTTTTAACAGATCTCGCCTGGGAAGAAAAAGGGAGGAGAGAATAAATCCAATGTCCTCATGAAAAAAGGATATTTTCTTTTTGATCAACCTCCGATATTGGTCCATTTTAGATGGGTCGGGTTCAGAGTCGGCGGCCGACTCGAAATACAGGTCATTTTTAACAATCCTAATTCCACCAATGATCTTATGAATTGAACTCCATCCATCCTCAAATACTAAGGTAAATTTCTCTTTATTCAATAATTCGGATTCCGAAAGTTGGAAGGTATCGGCCAGCTTATTGACGGCTTCTTGTTGTTCTTTGGCTTCTTTTAGTTTGGCTCCTTTCGGGTTGATTATTTCTTTCCAGACCCCCAGTCTGTAAGAGGCCGTTCCTTTGGCATCCAATAATTCGCCCACACCGGGAATGGCCCCTAGAGCAGCTCCTTTCAGTTCACCCCATCCAAAATTGAGCGCCCGGTTGAATAAGCTGTTGTTTTTGGTTTGATAAATGATCAGCCGCTGATTGCTGACGATCAGCAGGCCGTTATTTTTTTTGAGTAAAATGTGGAATACCATCAGGATTTTTTCCTCCCCTGGTTGTATCAGGCCTTCCAGTTCGTCATTGAGGAATTCTTTCTCAAAGGCGGCATAGGGATAGAGAGGGTTCATCATTTGGTTGAAGAGGTCCGTCAGCATAGCAGGTGTGTTTATGGTGAATAAAAAGCCTAAAGCTGTTTGACCAATTCACGACTCCGCACGGTATCGTAGATAATCGTAAGTACTTCGATTTTATTATCGTCATTAAATTCCAGAATATCAACCACTTCAAAGTTGACGTGTGAATCATTCTTTAGCGTCCATTGATAATTGAAATGCAAAGCAATATTGCCGGTTGTAGCATCCTCAAAAATCCCTTTGATACTTAGGTCGGAATTATTGGTGTCGGCAAATAACTGTAAATAAAACTCCTTATAGTCTTTGTGTCCGTAAACGGGTGAAATGACCCTGCCGTTTTCGGCAAATAAACTTAGGAGTTGTTCCAAATCCCCGTTTGATAGATGTTTGATATAGGATTTGGCGATGGAGATCTTATTCATTTTTTTTGATTAATATTTATTAAAAAATATTGCTATTTGGTCAATTACTTTACTGATATACTCTTAAGTGTTAAAGGTCCCCTTTTCACAAGGAAGCCCCAGCGGGGCGCTATATCGGTAACCCCAGGCATCTGCCTGGGGCAAAAGTGGTAACTCCCCCCCAGCCCCAGCGGGGCGGCACTTGTGCCAAGTGCCGCCCCGCTGGGGCTGAGTTCCTTAGTGTGGGACATCTTTAGCCGTGGGCTGACGCCCACGGTTACCGATATAGCGACCCGCTGGGGCTCTTTGCCATGCCACAAGTTCAACGGACCTTACCGTTAGTGCAAGCCCTACACGTTCAGCAAACTCTTCCTGAGTGAGCTTGGCTTCTTTTCTTCTCCCTTTGACAAACGCTCCTAACGACTTCATTATATGCTTTTAGATATAAAAGCAAGCAAATTTGTTGAAATATATGCAAAAGCATATAAAAGTATAACTCTATTATCTGTGCAAACAAAGGGTGTATGCCGCTTGGCAAGTCAAGAGAGGCAGGCTAAGGTGTTCATTGACTGGTTCTGGTAGTTATTTTTCAATATTTACTATTCGAAGCGTCAATTTCTCTTTTTTTTATTCCAAACTTTTTATCGTCATTAACAAAAGATCTAAGGATTTCGAATAATCTAAAGTTTCATATTCCATTCCTATTTTTCTGATATTATCGTAGTAGGCTGATTTGTTTAAGAAATAATTTTTTTCCAATTCGATAGATGTTGCTTCTTTTCCTATTTTTTCCCGCAAAAACCACTTTTCTATTAGTCTTGCAGTTCTTCCGTTACCATCTTGAAGTGGATGAATTTTCAGAAAAACTAAATGTATATAAGCAGCAAAGTAAAATATTTCAATTATGCTCAGATCTTCATCTATAAGCAATGCTACATCATCAAATAATTTATTCCATTCTTTTTTTAATTGACCAGGGTCACAAGCGACATATTCAATTCTGTCATCCTCGTTTAGAACAAACATTGGATTCGTTCGAATCAATCCTCTTTGACTTGGTGCTAATAAATTTTGACTCAAAATTGAGTGTGCTTTTAATACATTTTCCTCATTCAAATCAGACTTCTCCATGAATTCATACGCCTCCGTCAAATCATCAGCTTTTTTGGTGTAATCAGGTTCGTATTTTACGTTTAAGAATTTATGTTTTATATAACTATCAACATCAACATCTTCTCCTTCAATTTTGGAAGAATAAACAGAGGAAATAGCATGATAAAATTTAAAGTACTCGAAAGGAAGGGTTTCTTTTGCTTTCAAGGAAAGTCTTTCAATAGGATCAAAGTCGATTCTTTTTTCATAATCCTCTAATAGGTCATTGGATACTATTTTTAAGCCTTTTATCATGTTTTTGTTGGAGGTAGGATTTTTTAGGATAGTCAGGCCTCCTATTTTGTCAATGAATTAGATCTTATATTTGATTATTTGACATATACATTCTTTTTTATCTTTTCTTGCTATCTAACCAACGGTTTATTTAAATGACGCTTGGACGCATAACCTCTATAGCTATTTTATGATTTATTGCTTACCGTTTTCTTTTCAAAATTATTCTTTATAAGGTCCAAGAAATTTATCCCCATCAAAGTGTATCAAATGGTCAGGGTTATCAGCTATCCAGACTTCAGTTTCCCATGCAATTTCTGCAATAAACTTTCTAAAGGCTTTTCGGTTTAGAAAAGCAGTTACATAAATAATATCGGCTTTACAAGCTTTTGTAAGCTTTTTAAATTGAATCAATTTAGTTTCGCTGATTGCTCCTGAAGAATGAACTGCCTCTATTAGATATAGCCAATTTTTATCTTTAGAGTATGCTATTATATCAGGTAATTCTGATCTTGATATTTCGAAAAAATTTACTTCATTAAGGCCATCCTTATCTAAGTGAAGATGCTTTTCAGCTGTATCTCCTACATAAAGTATTTTTGAGCCATAACCATATCGAGGCAAGAACTCTTCGATTATTGCTTTTTGTAATTTATTATGAGGCCCAGGAGAGAATTCTAACTTTTTCCCTGATGGAAGTTTAACTGGGATTGTTTTTATCTTTCTTTTCCTTTTTAATTTTTCAGCAATAGGCTCAATATCTTTTAGCCTTGCACTTAATTTTTCTGCCCAATCTTTGCTGGGATAATCCTTTATCAATTCAGCATAAATAGGATTTAAACCATACCCTCTAGTTGAATCATTTCTATCAGAGTTTGGATTTGAAGATAACGCTATGTCTGCTAGCACTAATAATTTTAGATCTTTTCTTCTAATGTCATCGTAAGAGCCTCTACTGATATTTTCATCAAAATATTTATTTACATATTCTATAATATCTCTTGTTTTCAAAGCATAATTATCATTTACCAAATTCTTCGCTGACTTGAAATCATCGATTTTCTTAACGTCAGATATAGCTAAGAATGCAATTGCCATTCTTTCAATTCTTCTTGGTGTTCCGTCAATAGGAATTCCAAAACTTTCAAGAATAAATAAGGTATGATTAATCAGGTTCTGTATTTCACGACTTTTTGAAGCAAAAGTCTTACTCTTATCTGGATTGATGTATTCCTTTAGGTTCATTGAATAATAGTAATTGATCGTTTTCATCTTTTAATGGATAGTCATCTCCATTGTAGTCTGGTTGGAAGTACTTTTTTACTTCTTTAGCTAACGACAAAGCAAAATATGGAGCAACTGCATTTCCTATTTGATTGAAAACCCCTGTTTCATTACCATGAAATTTAAACCAATCTGGAAAACTTTGAAGTCTTGCAGCCTCTCGAATCAATAACCTTCTCCTTCTTCCATCAGGTAACTTTATTCTATGCATATCCCCAGTGGCTCCAGCTAAATTGCGACAAGTCAATGTTCGAGACGGCCTGTCTAGATGTAAATCCCTTGGATTAATACATTGCGAGGCTTTCTCATATTTTGCAATGTATTTATCCATGCTCGGGGTAAGAAATTTAGAATTTGTTGGAACTTGTGTTGCTAATTCACCTAATGCTTCACCTGCCGTAACCTGATACTTAACCCTGGAAGGAAAATGGATTGTTTCTTTCGCTCCGATTACAATTACTCTCTCCCTATTCTGAGGAACTCCGTAGTATTTTGCATTTAAAAGTCTTGAAGATACTTTATAGCCAAGTTCTTCTAACTGCTCAACAATCTCTTGTAGGTACCATTTGTTCTTGTATAATAATCCTCTAACATTCTCAAATAGAAAGACTTCTGGATTTATTTGCTGGATGGCCGATAAAAAAATTGGAAATCCATCCCTTGAATCCTTAAGACCTAATTGTTTCCCTCCCACACTAAAAGGTTGACAAGGAGGCCCACCAATTACAATTTCAGCTTTTGGATAGGTCGAATCTATCGTCAATTCCTCAGTGAAACATTCTCCGATAAGATTTTTTCTATACGTCTCAGATGCATCTTCTAACTTCTCATAGCCTATAGTTTTGAATCCAACTGCCTCAAAACCAAGAGATAACCCACCACATCCTGCAAACAGGTCGATTACTGTTTTGTCCAATTTAGCATCAATACTAGGCTTCAACTCTTTATTAATTCGCTTTATATACTCCATTTCGTAAAAATAGGTATTTTATTGGTTTTTTGTGTTTCCTTTTCATGGCGTAAAACCAGACATCTCCCAAACAAAGACTTAGGGCTGCTCTTAGCAACCCCTAAACCACCTACTGCAACTTCCCAATCTTCACCTTATCTCTTGCATTTTCCAAATCACTGAGTTTGACATTTCCCCCCTCGATGTTGAGCACGTACCGATCTTTAATGACCGTGGTTAGCTTGCCTTCTTCGTGTTTTTTGTTGTATTTCTCGTGGTACTTATTGCCGTCTTTTTCGTAGGTCTTTTCGTATTCATCCTTACTCTCGCGATCCACTTCTATATCATCCCAGAAGCTTATTCCAAATCGAGCGATGGGCATACCTCCCAGATCGGCCAGCTCGATCTCTATCCACTTATCGTTCAACTTTGATTCGTATCGGGCTTCTGCTTTTGATATTCGGAAACCTAAGACCCCGGATTTTTCAGAGGAATGCTCGGTTTGGGTCATCGTCCAGCCGAGTTTGTCGGGAAGCATAGATTTTAATTCGCGGTGGTCGGTCAACTCCATTTTTTCGTCTTCCTCCCAGTCGTCTCCGATACCTTCCAGGCTCTCGGCGATCTCACGGAAAGCTTCGTTGAGGCTTTGACTGATTTCTTCTTCAAATTCTTTGGCATCGAATTCCATTTTTTCTCCGTTCACTTCGATGCTGACACGCCCGTCTTTTTCTTCATTATCCTCTTTTTTCCATTCGCTCTTTTCTTCTTCTTCTTCCTTTGAGTCTTCTTTTTTATCGCTAAAATCGATCAAACAGCTGCTAAGGACCAGGCTCAGGCCTAGTAGAAAACTGAAATATTTGAGTTTTGACATTGATATTGGTTTTTGTTAAAAGAACGAGTGGAAATTAGCAGAGAACTTACTGAAAGCCAATGATTTTCGACGAAAAATGCTTTAGATTGGTTTAATTTCAACTTAGCGACCCTGCAAATAATTCATTACCACCTGCTTATAAGAAATCCCAATCGGGATCTCCTTTTCTCCTATCTCAATGTCATGAGCCGTATAGGCGGAGATTTTTCCGGTGTTCACAATAAAGGAGCGGTGCACCCGCAGAAAATAATCCGGCAATTTCTTTTCGAACTCGCTGATCTTGTCTTTTGTGGTAATGCTTTGCTCAGTGGTGTGGATGCGCACATAATCCTTGAGGCTTTCTACATAGGTCACCTCATCAAACAGGATTTTGACATATTTCCGGTTGGTATTCACAAAAATATGGTCTTCTTCCGTAGGAGTTGACGGGCTGTGCGGAGCAGTTGGTGTGGAACTGGAAGTCTGGCGGTCCAGGTATTTATTGATCGAGCGGAAAAAGCGATCCATAGTGACGGGCTTGAGCAGGTAGTCGATCACATCCAGTTCATAACTTTCTACGGCATATTCCCGGTAAGCGGTTGTAAAAATAACGGCAGGAGGATTGTTCAGAGATTTCAAAAAATCAATGCCGCTCAGACCCGGCATCTGAATGTCGAGAAAAATAAGGTCGATGGCTTCTTTTTTGAGTACGTCAAAGGCTTCGATGGCGTTCCAGCTACTCGCTACCAGTTCCAGCTGAGGGAATTGCTGAATGTGGTTTTCAAGCAGGCGAATGGCCAAAGGCTCATCATCCACCACCAGGCAACGAATTTTTCGATCTATCCCTTTATCCATAAATTCACTTCATAGGTTTCTTCCGATTCTTTGACTTCCCAGCTATGTCGATCCGGATAGATCAGCTCGAGCTGTCGCTGAATGTTTTTTGCACCGATCCCTTCTTTGTACTTCATATCGTCCTTTTGTGAAACAGGAGGTTTCGTATTAAAAACCCGAAAACGAATCCCTTCCTTATTCACTTCCAGGAAAATGTTGATGTGTGCTTGTCGAAGAGCTCCACTAACGCCATGCTTGAAGGCATTTTCTATGATCGACAACAGGATCAGTGGCGCAATGGGTGCCTGCGGATCCGCTACTTCGTATTTCC
>JAUIKE010000061.1 GCA_030430845.1 Bacteroidia bacterium
AAGTTTCTGTGTTGATTTGGTCAAATTTGAAGGCGGCCAGCGGCGTAGCTCCGGATACCGCATCAAATTGGGGTTCCATGAAAGGCCAGGCTAATGTAGAACGGGCGATCGAGCTGAAGCGATCCGCCAAGAAAGCCGGATGCCAGGTGGTGATGGCTACAGGGAAGGCAGCTTGCAACACAGCTCTGCCTACGAGAGCAGGGTTAAAGACATTGTAGCCCAATCCACCAAATATGAACTTGCCCAGGGCAATCGCAATGACACCCCCCATGAATCCCATCCAGAGGGGGAAAGTCGGCGGCAGTGTGAGGCCCAACAACAGGCCTGAAATCACCGCCGACCAATCCGATATGGTAGTTTCTTTATTGGATATCCGGCACAAGACATGTTCTGTCGCTACGCAGGCCATAGTAGTCACAGCCAGTAGCAGCAGTGCATTCAAGCCGAAAGCATAGATCGCAAAGAAGGTAACCGGCAGCAGTGCCCAAACCACATTCTGCATGATCACGTCGGTACTGATACCTTTGGTGATGTGAGGAGAAGTGCTGATATTTAAGGTCTTGTTAAGCATGCTAAGTTGTCTTTTGTGCGGTCTTGCGTTTTCGTACTATTGATTTGGATAATCTGAAATACTGAACTAGTGGTATGTGCGAAGGACAAACGTAGGAGCAGGATCCGCACTCAAAGCAATCCATGAGGTTGAACTCTTCCGCCATTTTATCATAGGCTTCAAACTTGGCCAGAATGCCCAGCTTGGATGGATTGAGTGACAGCGGACAAGCATCTACGCAGGCCCCGCACTTGATACAAGGATATATCTTTTGTTTTCCTTTAGCTTCTTTTTCGGTAAAAACGAGAATGCCGGAAGTCCCTTTGACAATGGAAATGTCGAGGTTCGAAACTGCCACGCCCATCATCGGCCCTCCCATGTATACTTCACTGATGTTTTCGTCTACCCCGACTTCGTCCAATACATAGCGTAAAGGAGTACCTACAGGGATCAGATAATTGCCCTTTTTTTTCACTCCGGGCCCGGTAATGGTCACGACCCGTTCCTGGATGCCCCGGCCACGCGGTAACAGCCTGCCAATTTCGGCTGCAGTAGCGACATTCACGACCACCACGCCTACATCAATAGGCAAACCTCCCGAAGGAACTTCTTTATCCAGCACAGAGGTAATGAGCATTTTTTCTGAACCTTGCGGATATTTAACCGGCACGACTTTTACGCTAACCGGCACATCGCCAGGCAGCTGACTTTGTAAATGATCCGCCGCATCCTGTTTGTTAGCTTCGATGCCGATGATGGCTTCTTTAGCCCCGGTGGCTTTAAGCAAATACCGGATGCCCATAAAGATGTCATCAGCCTGTTCGAGCATAACGCGGTGGTCCGTTGTCAGGTATGGCTCGCATTCAATACCATTGAGCATTAGGATGTCGCAATTTTTGCCTTCCGGTACTTTCAGCTTTACATGAGTAGGGAAAGCAGCGCCTCCCAAACCCACAATCCCTGCATCCTGAACGCCCTGTAAGATCTCTTCCGGACTGGCCGTTTCGAGTTCTATCGGTGTGCCGTCCATAATCTCCTGGCTGGAATAGGGAAAAGCTTCCAGGTAAATACCCGGCACCATTTTTCCCGAAATGGTCGGTACATTGGCGATCTTCCGGATCTTTCCCGAGATGGGGGCATGAAGCGGTACCGAGACATAGCCGCCGGCCTTGGCCAGTAGTTGTCCGCGTACCACTTCCTGCCCTTCCCGCACGATGATCTCCGAGGGGGCACCTATGTGCTGTACCACCGGCAGGATAATCAAAGGAGCAAAAGAGAATTGACGTATAGGCAACCCACTAGTTTCATCCTTGTGCTCCGGAGGATGTATGCCGTGTTTGAATGTGTTATGTTGCAGGTTCCAAATTGACATGTACGAAAATTTCTTTTTTTCGGGGCTGTCTCATCCGCCTCAGGCGGATGAGACAGCCCCATAAAGTTTTTTTTAGGAGGTGCCCGTACGGGCACCTCCTAAAAGAATATTATTGGCTGTCGAAAAAGGCCGTAGGTCTTTTGAGACAGCCTCTGTAAAAATTAATTATATTTCTCTCCACGTTTAATCCACTTATCAATGTCCTTCTCGCTTCGATCAGCCGGCAAGCCGGGATGGATCACGCGGGCGGTACATTTCTCGGCAGCTTTTACCAGGTCTTGGTAAGGCCCTCCGTCCGGATTTTTGATGTAGGCTTTGTTGTCGCTGTTGTACTCAAAAATATTTGAGTTGAGCTTGATGCATTCATCGCAGGAGGTACACTCATCGGTTTCCAGCCAGGGAGCCATATAGTCTCCCTCAGCTTTGGGTGTGTCTGCCTGCGGAGCATCAGCGACCGGCTTGGTCATGACCATTTCGGCAATGCCTTCACCATTTCCACCTGCCAGTTTCATTAGGCCCTGAGTGATTTTACCAACCACTTCTGCGCGGATTTTACCCTCGATGTCTTCTACCTCTACTTTTTCGGTTTCTACTCCGGCTATTCCACGTAGCATAATCCAGAAGTCACGTCTTTCTTCGCAGGAATCGACGATGGTTTTGGCTACCAATACCCGGCTGAGGCGCTGTTTGCGATCTACTGCCCAGATGAATGGGAACTTGCCTTCGCGCTCGCTGTCGTCCATTTCGAGGAAGTCGGCCAGTAAGACCATATTATCGTTCCAGGCATCGCGTGGCACTTTGCGGAAATGCTTGCGGAAGCGACCTTCTGTGATCGCAAAGTCGGCAAAGGTCATCGGCACCTCCATGGTCTTTTCGCGGCCATTTTCCAGATATTTCAATTTGTACGTAGGCCAGAGGCTTTGAAGAGCCGGGTTACCGCTCAGGTCAAAGGCATCCTCGGGCTTGATACCGTCGTCAGGATTGTATTTGAATACAGGATAAGCACGTGATTCCACAGCTAACTTAGCCTGGTGAGCGCCGAGGTCATCCGCCACACCATGTTCGGGCTGGCAGGTGGTGTACAAGTTGAATAAGGCTGGGCGCTTGGTCATTAATCCGTCGATGAATCCTTCGATCATGTGGCTGGTATTAGCCAGCGTACCTTGCATGACGTAGGTATTTCGGTGAGCCATTGCAATCAATCCGATTTCCTTACGAGGCTCGGGTTTTCCTTTCCAAACCTTACCGTATTGCGCCATGTCAGATACCTGACCAATGAAGCCGGAGGTACAAGCCTGGCCGCCTGTGTTGGAGTATACCTGCGTATCAACAACGATCACTTTGATCGGCTTGCCGGAGGCCATGAGGCGCGATAAGTTTTGGAAACCAATATCGTACATCGCACCGTCACCACCGAGCGCTACAACAGGAGGACAGAGTAACCATTCTTCATCGGTAAACTGATTCCAATTGAAGTACGTAAAGAACTCGTCGTGCTCAGCTGGGTTGTACTTGCCTTCCAGTTCCAGCTCTGCCTTACGGATGGCTCTGAAACCTTCTGCCATTTTGGCCATGTGACCCTCAAAGATACCCATCGCCATGGATGGAGAATCCTGGAACAGGTGGTTGGCCCATGGGAACGGATAAGGGTTGAACGGATAGGTACTACCCCATACAGAGGTACATCCGGTTGAATTACACATACCCATGCTGGATCGGCCTTTTCCGGTTACGCCCTGTGTATATTTCCATTTCAGGTTTTTCAGTTTCGCCAATAGCTGCGTCGTATCTCTTAACCAGGCCTGATCAATAGGATCGCTGCCCTGGCTGGATTCAAAGCGGCTAGCGATGTCGGACATCGTCAAATCGCTGTTTTGCGTTTCGGAAACGATCTTGGAGATCGTATCTGCATCGCCTACATTGACAGTACTGAATAATTTGCTCTGAATGTGTTTTTCCAGTCGGTCGATTAAATCTTCCAAGTGTGCTATGTGCTTCTTAATGCGGGGTTGCATTAAGGATTCCACAGTAGCGGTGAAGAGGTGGACCACTGATTTTTCGGAACATCCCAAACAAGCGCCGTCACCACTGGCAAAGTTTAGGTACGCATCTTTATTCAGCAGGATGGTTTCCAGAGGGCCGATCTTTTCTTCCAGGTCATCAATACGGTTGTATTTCTCCGGAGTACTTGGCAGATCCATCCAGAAATCCCATTCTGTTCTCAATTTATTAATGGAATCTTCGGTTTGAGGAACGATCCGAAGGGCGTCGTCATCACAGACATTCACACATTCCATACAACCTTTACAGGTTTGTGGGTTGATGGTAATGCTGAACAAGCCGCCACTGTTCGGTTCATTTTTCTCATATACGTCGAAGTAAGGCCGCGTTAGGGCAAACTGGAAGTCGCCCAATTCTTCGCGGAACCATTCCATTTCCTGGGCAAAGCCGTTGGTGTTATCGCCGGCTTCGATTGCCATGTCGATGGCATCGTGGATGAGGCTGTTGACGGTGGCACCGTTTTTAGTTTCACCGAATAAGGCTCGAACTGTGCCTTCCACTTGTCTAACCGCCTTCGGCAAATATTCCACTTTACCATGGTTTTTCCGAACCCGACCAACAACGGTATTTAATACGTCCGACAGGTCACTCACCAGCCCCGGAATGGCAGTATCCGGACAAACTGTGTAGCAATTACCACAAGCCGTACAATTATTCGGCACCCATTCGGGATGTTCGAAACGGATACCGGTCATATCCCGGAACAGGGAAGTGACGGCCGGCATGACACTTAAGCCGATGAAGGGGTCGGTCAGGTTATCCGAACCCATACCGCGCTGGTAGAAATTACCGGTTTGTTCCCAGAAGCGATGAACGTCGCTTAGTTTGGATTCACTTTGAGGAACTGATTTTAGCATAGTGGGGATCGGCATGATGGCTTCGCCATTGGCTTTTTCATTATTGCCGGCGCCCAGTACTTTGTTTTTGATTTCGTATACTTCGTCAAAACCGCGTTTTACGACGCGCATGTTGTCATCTACCACCCGCTGTCCTTTGGAACCGAATTTGTGTTGCAGCTGGTCTTCGATGGCTTTTAAGAGGGAAACTTCAGAAAGGCCTGCTTTTTCCATTAATGGAGAAGCAGCAAAGAAGGCGCCCTGGAAGGCAATCCCTTGCATACGTAATTGTAATTCGGGATCGGTCGCTTCTTCGCGGGCTATTTTAAATCCGTCAATACAGAAAACGCGGATATCGTTATCGATGATGATCTTCTGATAAGCTTTTGGGATATCGGCCCAAGCTTGATCGGGTTTCTCTTTTTCGCTTTGGATAATGAACACTCCGCCTTTTTTCAGCCCGGCTAACGCATTCGTATGTTTGAATACATTCGGGTCGGGAGAAAGCACTACATCCACGAAGAAGTATTCGCAGTTGACGCGAATCGGTTCGGGTGCAGCAGCCAGATAGTAAGTGGTTGGCTGTCCCTTTTTCTCAGAACCATACTTCGGATTGGCCTTGATGTCAAAACCAAGCAGGTCGAAAAGGGTCATGGCCAGGTTTTTACCGGTAGTGATCGCTCCCCAACCTCCGATAGAGTGGAAGCGGACGGTTACGGCGCCATCCGGCATGAGGTTCGGATTTTCGGATCCGCGGACCGACAAGTCTTTCACGTTTGGATAAAGTTCCTGAATACTTTCCTGATAGGCTCTTTGTTTCGGAGTAAACGGCTTATCGCGGATGAAATCGATGGATAGATAATACTGCTTTTTATGCTTACCATCGGGCAGCATGTTTTCGACTGATCCGATAATTCCTTCAGGCTGCAAGTCACGGCTACCCATACCGAACGAACCGGAATAGAGTGCCGGCAGGTCTGTTTGTTTATAGCTTGGAAGTTCCGGATAAGGAACGTTCTTTTTGTGGGCACCATTCTCAATACACTTGGTCAAAACGGCGCGAACTTCTCTGGTAATAGGCAGGTCGGCGGCCAGCGGCTGGTCTAATCTTTCGAGAATCGTGACGCCTTTTTTGCCTTTCAATATTTTTCCGATCAGGTCACCGGGGAAGGGGCGGAACATGACTAAATCAACAACCCCTACTTTTATACCGCGGGTTTTTCTCAGATAATCTGCTACGACTTCAGCACTTGGTACGACACTACCTTGACCCAGGATCAGGTAATCGGCATCTTCTACCTTATAGGTCATTACACGTTCGTACCGGCGGCCGGTGAGTTGGTAATATTCTTCAAAAGCCTGTTCGGTTAATTCCTTGATGTGGTCAAAGAAGAAGGGGCGCTGAGCCGCCACACTTTGCATGTAGGAATCCTGGTTTTGTACGATACCGGCCATCACCGGATTATCGACATCCCAGAGTTCGGGTATGCGGCGGCGGGTATCGCCATAAATGATCCGTTGTGCCGGAGTTGGCGTTTCGATGATGTCATCGGGCCGGCCGAGGAATTCTTTGATCAATTCGCGTTCGGGCAGCACCATGGATTCGATCAGGTGGGTGGTCAGGAACCCGTCCTGAGCTACGATACCGGGAGTAAGCGCCAATTCGGCGATCCGGTGTGCGATGATATTCAGGTCGGCTACGTGTTGGGCTTTTTTAGCGAATAGCTGGAAAAAGCCGGTATCGTCGATGGCGTGATAGTCATCGTGGCCGGCGTGTACGTTCAGGGTCGATTTGGTCATGGCCCGGGAGCCCATGTTCAGTACGTAGGTCAGGCGTTTCCCGACGGCTGCGTACAGCGACTCATGCATGTAGGCGATCCCTTGCCCGGAGGAGAAGTTAGCAGCACGAAGGCCCGTCATGGACAAACCGGCGGTTACACCGGCCGCGGCATGCTCCCCTTCTGGTTCAATAAAGATCAGCGGCCGGTCGGAGATGTTGAGGTGCCCTTTGGCAGCCGCGTCCGCCCAATACTCACCCATTTGAGTAGAAGGGGTGATGGGGTAAGCCCCGGCGGCGTCGGTCGATTCCCGTTCGCACATAATGGCGGCGGTGTTCCCATCCAGCGCAACTCGAACACCCGGGTATTTGAAGGTTTGTTTTTTCTTATTCATGACTGCTTCTTTTTGACCAGGAAGTTTCATATCTGTGTTATTTTCTTTTTTCAATGGTGGCTATTAATAATGCCTATAAACGACACCAGGATCCGGAATGACCAGACCCTGTGAAAGGAGGAGGTGGCTTCCATGACTCCTGGTTAATTTGGTTAGGTAAGAGTTTGTTTTATGGCTTTTGAGGCGCGAAGCGCCTCAAAAGCCATTTTTTTTTACAATGGTATTTTTTACTGATAATTGACGACACTAATTTAGGAGTATGAAAAAGAGGGGAGGATGATATTTGTCAGTGGGGGGGAGTGATTTTGATTTTTTAATAGGGAGATAAGTGTAAAAAAGACAATTTTATTTCTTGTTATTGACATCTTTTAATACAGACTTAAGCATATTCATCCGACTTAACTTTCCTCTCGACAAAAAATTCACTTCATGATTTTCTTTTAAGGACATCTTTTTAAAAATTTCTTGGATAGGATAGCCCTTTGCATGTAGGTCGGATGCCTGGCCAAAAAAATCTTCCAGGAACTGAAGTTTTTTCTGTAGGGACTGCTTGCCGTTTTTTAATTTAGGATTGTGGGCACAGAACAGGGGGCCGAAGTCCAGTTGGAGTATTTTTTTGATCGAGCCAATTTGTTCAGCCATACTTTCACTTTCAAGAAAATAGCTGATGTAGGAGTTGAGGTATAGATCTGCGGAAAAAAGCCAGCCCTGGTCGGGCTCGTGCAAGACGGTCATATCGGGGGCATGGCCGGGGGCAGGGATAATCTGAAAATTAAAATGAGGCGTTTGGATCACATCCGATTTTACTTCTATTTCTTCAAAAGCGGGGCGGTCTCCCCAAACTACTTTTTGGACGAGGCTGATCTTGGGCGGAGAGAGCATGAGTTGCCGGCAAAGTTTTGATCCATATACCTTTACTGAAAAATAATCCTTTAAGGTTTGAACGTTTCCGGTATGATCTTCGTGATGATGGGTAAGGTAGATTTGCGCTACATTTAAATCTTTTACACTATTTAGAACGGCCCTTCGCATATGTCTTTGCCCCGTATCGATCAAAAGGCCGTCAACGAAGTAGACGTTTACAAATAGTTTCGGCTTTAAAAGGGGATGATACCCAAATCTGAAGCCTTTAATACCTTGATGTTCGAAAGAGGATGTAACTTGCATACGTTAAAATGATTACTCGCCGGCATTATTCTCTTTCAAAACCGTAGTCTCTTTCGACCTTTGCAATTCTGGTTTTAAAACTTTGATACCAATCGCTTCGGCCTTTGTTTCTGGCAATGGTATGTTCGGACTGATCTCTCCATTTTTTTATGGAATCCAGGTCTTTCCAATAAGAAACGGTAATGCCCAGCTCATTGCGGGCGCTTTCTACCCCGAGGAATCCTTCCTGTTGGGAGGCTAACTCGACCATCAGATTGGCCATTTCTGCGTATCCGTTGTCTCCTTCTGTGCGAGTGGAGCTGAAGATGACGGCGTAGTAGGGGGGGGTGGGGGTTGGTGCGATCATGCTATGTATTTTCTTTTTGGAAGATGTTTTTTATCTGAAAACGAAGTTTTCAGATAAAAAACATCTTCCAAAGAAATAAAGTTGGCTGGCCGCCTTCCTAAAAGGTTAGCACTGCCGCTCCCTCCTTCACTGGTTCATGAATGGCGATTGAGCCTACAATTGTTACACCATCTATGAAACTGTCTGCCGTGTATCCTCTCACCTTTGCGCAGGGAGGGCAGGCGCCAACGAAACATCCGTTATCTATCACTTTTCGGATCATATCGATCATGGGTGGATCTTCAGGGTTGAGGTGTGCATTGTCAGCTGCCCCTTTTCTTACCCAGTCGAGCCCTGAGCTGGCCAGGAATACGCTTACATCAAGACCGTTGTTGATACCGCCATTGGCGATGCTCCAGGCTACGGACGAACGCTCGTCATCCAAACCTCGTGTGATGACGACGACTAATTTTCTTTTTTCAGACATGGTTATTGGTTTTTATGAATGATTATTTTATTCATTTCCCAGGTGTATACACATGCAGGCTGATGGCCGGTTCGTCAAAAGGGTTGCCGACTGCATGATAAGCCATATCATCATCGATGTAGGCCATACTTTCTTTTTTGAAAGTGCTGACAGCCAGTAGTTCCTGAGCGGGGTCCGGGCTAAATCGTTTTTCCTGTAGTTTGCCATGTAAAACCTTAAAGACACAGCCTCCCTGGGCATGCCCGTGCACGCTGCTTTGTTTGCCTGGCTTCCAGTGGATCAATACCACTTTGAGTAGGTCGTTCCGGACCAGGACATGATTGGTCTTTGGATTTTCGAAAAACTTCCTGGCCATCCAGGGGCTGTTAAAATTCAGTTCCTTCAAGACCGGGATGAATTGCAAAGCTGAATAAGGGGCATTTTGATGACGAAAGGTGTTGTACAAGTCATGACAAACCTTTTCCATATCAAGAATGGTACCCTGCATGATCTCTGCGAAGGATTCCTGGGTCAATAAGCCGGAAGGGCTGACCCCCGCCTCAAATGTGGCGTCCGAATCCGCAGATTTGGAACCACCGGGCTGATGAATACCTGTAGCCGTAGTATTTTCAAAAGAAGGATAGAATCCTTTTTTCGATTGGAATGTAATCGTTTGGTTAACTGCTTGAAAATTTGATAGCGTTTTCATAATTAATGTTCTTTGGTTTATTACAAAGAACCGACTTACGGCGCTATGAAATTTTGCTTAAAAGTTCACAAATTGGACTGATCAGCTCAATTTGATCCTGGAAGAGTTTTTTAGAGGAAAATGGGTTTCGGTCATAGGACGAAGCCCATTTTACGCTCTAAATTATCCCCCGGATTTAGGCAAGAAGAGCCATCTTTTTGTATTCAGTAGGAGCTGTTCCCATAATTTTCTTGAATGCCCTACTGAAATGAGATAGATCTTCGAAGCCTGATTCAAAAGCAATTTGGGTTATGTTTAAGTTTGTATTACTGATCAGGTGAGCAGCGTGATGTACTCGCCTTTTCAGCAACCACTTGCCTGGAGATTCATTGAAGTGTTGTTGAAACTCTCTTTTGAAAGTAGACAAGCTGCAATGGCATAAGTCTGCATAATCTTCCAGTTTGAGATTAAAGCAGAAGTTCTGCTCCATGATTCGATGCAGGCTTGGTTTGGTGTCATCGGCCAGACTATTAAAGTAAGCAGCCAGCAATGGATCGCTGCTCATCAGGCTGAGCAGTAGTTCCTTCAATTTCAGCACCAGGATCTGATCGGGAGGACGGTTAATCCCTCGAAAATAAGAAAGCATGGAATGGAAAAAGCCATCCAGGTAATTGGATGCCTGGACCTCTGTTGCCGTAAACTCCAGGGGATCTTTGGAAGTACTCAAAGACATATTGCCCCGCACTTCCTCATAAGTCTCCTTGATCAGCTTATCTGAAAGGAAAAAACCAAGCATGCAATATTCGTCATCGAAATACTGATGAATGATTTCAGCTCCTTTTTTCAGATAAAGTGTTTGACCTGGTTCCAGCGTCCATTCTCCATTGACGGTTTTATAGGTTTTTTTACCGCTTAAAACGTGTACCAAATAATCGTTTCTTGAAAAAATGCCGATTTGTTCTGCATCAATCGGGCAGGTATATTCCAGGCAGACGGTTTCTCTGAATTGAAAGCGGTTAAAACTGAGGTTGTCCTTGACGATTTGATAAAAATTAAGCATGATAACAGGATGTTGTGGTTGTAGGCTTTATTTCTAAGCACAAGATAGCGGCATATTGCTGTGATGCCATTGTGCTTTTAGTAGGGGATCATGCTTGTTTAGTGAATGGAGGGTTTGGGCTAGTGGGGGGGGAGAGAGCTAAGACCTCAAAGGTTTCGAAACCTTTGAGGTCTTAGCTAAGCTAGCTCTGCTTACAATTTTTTCTCAAAAAAGTTCCCTATTGATCCGGTTTTTTTAAAATATTGGGGTGGGCACTTCAGATTGCCTTTCGCTGTCCTTTTTTTACATTAGCTTTAACAAAACACCAAGTTTGTTATGACAAAATTGAAGATCCATATATCCGAAGAGATCGGTAGTGTCTCGGCCATTCTGAAGCTTCCTGAGGAAGCTACTGCCTTACTTGTACTGGCACATGGCGCCGGAGCAGGTATGGAACATCCCTTTATGGAAGAGCTGTCGGAATATCTGGCCAACCAGGAAGTCGGTACTCTGCGCTTTAATTTTCCCTATATGGAAAAAGGTAAAGGAGCTCCGGATCGACCGAAGAAAGCACACCCCGCCGTTTTGGCGGCGGTGGAGGAAGGCAAAAAACAGGCTAGCGGACGAGTTTTGTTAGCCGGTGGTAAATCTTTTGGTGGGCGGATGTTCTCTCAGGTAGCGGCCGATGGCAAACTGGAAGGAGTGAAGGGCCTGGTCTATTTTGGTTTCCCATTGCACGCGCCCGGCAAGCCGGGCACGGACAGAGCCGCCCATTTGTCGGACATCCCCATTCCGCAGCTTTTTTTGCAAGGGACACGTGATAAACTGGCCGAGTTTGACCTGATCACAGAGGTCTGTTCAAAATTAGATCAGGCTCATTTGGTTAAAATGGAGGGAGGAGATCATTCCTTTAAAACATTAAAGAGGTCCGGAATTTCTCATGAAGAGGTAATGGAAGAATTGGCTAAGCAGACGGCTGCTTTTGCAGAGCAATTACAATAAGGCATGCACCTTATTTCGCAGCTCAGGAATCACCTCTCTTTCAAACCACTCATTCTTTCTCATCCAGATATTATTTCGAGGAGAAGGATGAGGTAAAACAAAGAATTCCGGCAAATATTCCTGGTAATGCCTAACGGTTTCGGTGAGTGTCCGCTTTCTCTTGTCTCCCAGGTAATAGGCCTGAGCATACGTTCCGATCAAAATAATGTGTTGGAGTTGCTTCATGTGGTCAAACAACTGCTGATGCCAAAGTGGAGCGCATTCGGGCCTGGGCGGAAGGTCGCCCGATTTTCCTTTTCCCGGATAGCAAAAGCCCATGGGAATGAGGGCTACCTGTTCCGGATCGTAGAAGGTGCTGGTATCCATGTCCAGCCAGTCGCGCAGTCTTTCACCACTTTTATCGTCCCAGGGGACTCCGGTTTGGTGTACTATGCGGCCGGGGGCCTGGCCAATGATGGCAATCTTACTATTGGGATGGGCCGTTACGACTGGATTGACGCCCTGTGCTAAATGAGGTAGACAAACCTTGCAGGATTTGATTTCTTTGAGTAATTGGTTCACGGCGGATGAGTTGATATTGGGGTAAAATACAAATTTGGGGGACATGTCATGTCTTAGACATGACATCTGGGTGGAATCAGGACATGGGGTTGTGTAAAAACTCGTTCCTCGTTTTTACACCCCCCTTAAAATTTTGTTTAGGAGGTCATTTGAATAAAAAAACGAAGTTTTTTTATTCAAATGACCTCCTAAAAGAATATTATTGGTTGGGGAAAAAGGCCGAAGGACTTTTTAAACAACCCCATGTCTTACAAAGCTTTCATTCAGCATTTTCTCCTGCATCAATAGAGATATGACATATCTAGACATGACATGTCTCTACTCCCGAAACCTGGTTTCCACAATCAACAAACTTTGCTCCTGGTTTTTTAAAGCTTCCTCTATCATCACTTTTAAACGGCTGTAAGGCTCTCCCAGACCAAATTTATGCACATTCTTAATCCCACAAGCCCTTGATATTCTTTCCATATCCAGGGCAGGAGCCTGCTGCCCTAAAGCATTCTTGGGTACGGCCGGATTAGACTGAAAGCCGGTTGTGGCAGAAGCTTGATTGTCGAGCACGAGCATGATCAAATTACTCTCGTTATGTACAGCATTGCAAATGGCAGGCAGACTGGTATGGAAAAAAGAGGAATCACCGAAAACGGCGATGGCCCGTTCACTACGTTCGGATTTGGTTAAGCCGGAAGCGATGCCTACTGCCGAACCGATGGCAAACTTGGCATCCAGGCGGTCGGCTACCGTGACCAGGCAGCTGGGGTCGCCGATGAGCCAAGGTTTCTGGCCAAGTGATTGTGCAGCCTCCTCTATGACGTCGAAGATCTCAGGGTAAGTACAGCCGGCACAGTTGTTTTTCTTCTGGGGGATTTCCTGAGCCTGATTTTCGGGTAGGAAATTGTTTTGAACGCCTAGGTCCGGGTGTATGCTTTGAAGCGCCTTACGGATCTGCCAGCGATAGAGTTCGCCCACGCGGGGAACATGACCACTTCTTTTTCCATACATGCTACACCTTATTTTATGCTCGAAAGCCAAAGCTTTGATCTGCATTTCCACGAAAGGCTCGGTTTCTTCCAGGATGAGGACTTTCTGACAGCCGGATAGGAAATCCATTATGGCGTCTTCCGGCAAAGGAAAAATGGTATTGAGCTGTAACAGTTGTAAAGGAATGGACGGGTTGTTACCGAGTACTTCTTTTAGTTTTTGGAAAACATATCCGACGCCAATGATACCCCACTGCCCATGCCCGGAGCGGCGGTAAAAATCAGACTGGTTCAAATAGCTCTGGAAAGCATCTAACCTATGGTGTAGATCCCTGTGTTTTTGAACGGCATTTTTGGGAGCAGGCACGAAGCGGTCTGTTCCCCGGGCAATAGGGTGCTGTATGTCCGGATGCAGTTCAGCAGGCAATTCAATAGGTTCGGATTGTTGTGTAAAGCTACGGGTAATGCGAATGATGATGCTGGTGTTCATTTGTTCAGATAATTCAAAAGCCCTTCGCATGATATGGTACCCTTCCAGGGGGGTGCCAGGTTCTAACATGGGCAATTCAACCATCTGCGAGATGGGTCGGGTATCCTGTTCGTTTTGGGAGCCGTAGGCCCCGGGGTCATCCCCGAGGAGAATGACGAGTCCGCCATTCACTCCTGTCAGGTTTAAAGACATCAGGGGGTCGATGAGCACATTCATGCCGACGCTTTTCGTGCAGACCAGGGCCCGGCGTCCGGCCATGGACGCTCCGACAGCCATTTCGAGGGCTACTTTTTCATTACTGGACCATTCGACATAGAGCTCATGTTCCCTGGCCAATTCAATGAGGGTGTTGACAACGTTTGTACCTGGTGATCCGGGGTAAGCGGTTACCATTTTAAGGCCGCTGTTGAGGGCAGCATAGGCCAGGGCTTGTTCGGCTGTGAGAAGTTGTTTTTTCATCAAGGTTTTTTATTAGTTAACAGAGCAAAGGGTCGGACGAAAACATTCAAGGCGTTTTAGAAACTGAATATAAGAATTAGGTAAATTTTCTTACTTTATACGGACTAAAAATTGCCTTTTATCGCCAAAGTCAAGAATCATGGAAAAAAACTGGCCCGAATTAGATTATTCTTCCTGGAGTGATACCCTGGATACCTTACACCAGTGGCTTCAGATAGTAGGAAAAATAAGACTGCGCGCCATGCCCTGGATCAATCATTCCTGGCATACCTCTCTTTATATTTCTCCTACCGGTTTTACAACCCAAAGTATTCCATATGCAGGAGGCCTTTTTCAGATCAATTTCAATTTTGTGGATCATGAGTTGGTCATCGATTCTACTTTTTCCAAAACGGAAAAACTGAAGCTCTATCCCCGCACGGTAGCTGATTTTTATCTGGAGCTATTTGAAAAACTGGATAAAATAGGCCTGGATATCACGATCCATGCAAGTCCGAATGAGATGGAACCGGCCATCCCCTTTGTCGAGAATACACACAATCAGCATTACGATGCGGATGCAGTCTTCAACTTCTGGAAGGTTATGGTGAAAATAAACGGTGTGTTCACCAAATTCAGAGGTCAGTTTATTGGAAAATGCAGCCCCGTGCATCTGTTTTGGGGCGCTTTCGATTTGGCGGTCACACGTTTTTCAGGACGGAAAGCTCCATTGCATCCCGGAGGAATGCCCAACATGCCTCTGGAAGTGATGCAGGAAGCGTATTCGCAGGAAGTCAGCAGTGCAGGGTTCTGGCCTGGTGCCAAAGATTTTCCGACGCCTGTTTTTTATGCCTATTGCTATCCTACACCAGAAGACTTTTCCAAGCAGCCTGTTTTACCTAAAGAAGCCTTCTTTAGCGAAGAAATGGGAGAGTTTTTTCTACCTTATGTTATCGTCCAGCAATCGGCCGAGCCTGAAAAGATGCTGATGTCTTTTCTGGAAAGCACCTATGAAGCAGCTGCCATCACCGGAAACTGGAACAGGGCTTCCTTGGAACGTTAAAACTTCAAATTTCATGAAATTACGATTACCCTTTTTTTTAAGTCTTGGGTTGCTGTTGCTGGGGTGCCGGCACCAATCTTCCACAGCACCAAAGTTTGAGCATGACCTGACTGCCGGGCCAACCCCCTGGACCAGTACCCAGTTTGAGCCAGAGGAAGAAGATTTCACCTTCGCTATCATTTCCGACTTGAATGGTGGCGAGCGGGAAGGTGTATACAGCACTGCGGTTGCACAGTTAAACAGGCTCGATCCTACCTTCGTGCTCAGTGTCGGGGATCTGATTGACGGAGGGACGGAGGATTCTTTGCAACTGGCTAAAGAGTGGGATTCTTTTGAGGAGCGGACTGCCAGATTGAACATGCCTTTCTTTCATTTAGGCGGCAATCACGATTTGACAAATCCTATCATGCGTACATTTTGGAAAAATAGATTCGGCCCCCGATATTATCATTTTTTATATGAAGATGTTCTGTTCCTAATGCTGGATTCTGAAGATTATGAGGAAAAGCGAATGTTGGAGATCTATCACGCCCGTGCAGAGGCCATCAAGATTCTCGATGGTGAAGTAGAAGGGAAATATGAAGAATCGGCATATTACCACATGCCGGAACGCCGGATCGGGGGAATCAATCGAGAACAAATCGATTATTTTAAAAAGGTGCTCGATAAATATCCGGATGTCAGGTGGACCTTTGTGCTGATGCATAAGCCCTTATGGATGCGGGAAGATAGTAAAGGCTTAGGTGAACTCGAAACACTTCTAAACAGCCGGGCCTATACGGTGATTAACGGTCATTTTCACTCTTTCTCTCACAGAAAACGACAAGGAAGAGATTACATGATTTTAGGGACAACCGGCGGGAGCCAAAATCCTACCGATACGATGTCTTTTGATCATGTTACCTTGGTTCGGATGGCTAAAGAACCGGTGATTACCCATTTGAAAATGGAAGGTATCTTGGATGAAACTGGACAGGTTCCTAAGTCTACAGATGAGTAATTAATTTAAGTTGCGATATAGCTCACAATTGAATAGATTATTAAACATCCCGATTCCATTATCCTTTTTTCCATTCCATTCATTTTTGTCTTCATAGAGTAGGTATGCGTAAATAGTCAAACCTTTTTCGCAATTGGTCAATTCCGGGAAGGCTTAAACCCTCACCTTTGTACTGTTCAAACATTTTAACCTTCTCAAAAAAAAATGACCATGGAAACCCTTAAAATGATTTTTGCTATTATCGGCTTCATTTACTGCATGTACATAATCATTGGTTTAGGTATTGATGTGATGACTTTTGATCAAACAAAGGGAGGCTACCAGCCACCTTACGAAGGCTGGACCGGCCGGCCTGTCGACTGGGACAGTATGGACCAAACAGCTACCGGCCTCGTAAAAAGAGGACATGTGATAGACGTTCACATAAACGGAACAAGTGGAATGATTTCTTTTGAATTGTTTGGTTTAAGGTACGACTGGCAAACTCCTTCTGACAGAGCCTTAAAGGTTCACAAACCAAGAGAGGCACTTTTGAGAAGAGGTTTTAGACCTGAATTTTAATGAATAAGTCTAACTAAAGGCCCAATTGATATTGAGTGGGCGTCATTCCTGTCCACTTTTTGAAATTTCTCGAAAAAACGGATACTTCCGAAAACCCCAACAGGTAAGCAATCTCACTTTTGCTTGCCTGTTGTTGTTTGAGGTGTTGTTGCGCTAATTCTTTTCTGACATTGTTAAGCAGGATTTGAAAACTGGTTCCTTCTTGTTTCAGTTTTGCCTGGAGGCTCCTGATGCCTATGGTCATTTGTGCAGCAATTTGTTCGAGGCTGGGGACTTCACCTTTTAAAGCTTCCAGTATGTGGTGTTTCACTTCGGAGGAAAAGGGCTGGTCATTTCTGAATTGTTGAAAAGTGGTCTTCGCCATTTGGTCGAATTGGCTGAAAAGGGTCCGATTCGCACTGATAACCGGAGCATTCATTTGCTCGGTCTGGTAAAGGAGGTAACTATCCTTTACACCCCAATAAACAGGCGCAGGTGCGAATAGCTTTTCGTAGTCCTGATAATTAGATGGTTGGGAATAGCTAAAACCTACTTCCTCGGGCCTTATTCTTTGAATTGTATTATTTTCGGTCCAGGATAATATGGAGGCCATTATTATATCCATGGTATACCTGAGTTCTTCAACCCAATCGGTCCATAAAACCACTTTTATCCGATAATTCTTTCCTTCTATGTCATAATCCATACCCATTGAATTCCCTACCAGTTTTTGGTATGTGCACATTTTTTGGATAGCCACGGAAATACTAGGGGCATTCATCATGACATATCCGATGACGCTGGCTACCCGGATAGGGAGGTTTTGACCACATATTAGGCCGATGTCTTCCCGGCCGGTGGCTTCGACTATTCCCTGCCATACTACCCGTTCCATTTTCAGGGAAATTCGATTTTCCGGATCAGCTAGCTCTTTCGGAGAAATGCCTGCCTTTTCCATGATCTTGTGCCGGTCGGCCCCCAACTGCTCGGCTATCATAAGGCGGAAATGGATGATCGGTGATATAACGGAAACGGACATGGTATTAATATTAATTTTTATCGCCTGGCTTCTTCTACTAATCGCCTGATCGCTGCAATGACCAATTCAGGTTGTTCGAACTGGATATAATGAAAGCTTTTTTCTGCCATCACCTGTTTACTATGGGTGGAGAGGTTCAAATGATCTTTTTGAAGTTCCTGCCATACCTTGTTGACCTGTTTGCCGATGGTGGTATCTGGAAAACTTTTGTAGCGATCCGGATTGCTAGCAGTTAGTACAACCAATGGAAGGCTGTCCAACTGCCCGTATTGCTGCCCTTCTTCGGCCAGTATTTTGAGCTGACTCATCTCATCCATAACGCCCCTAATGGAAATAGGCAGTCTTGCGGTGCCAATGATATTGCAGCTATCGGTCGGACTAGTTGCCGGGAGTCGCATACTGCCCATAAACAGCCGTATAAAGCCAAAGTTGCTGGCCAGTTTGATCAGGCCGGCAGGGGGTGCCTTCATCATTTTATTGGCTTCTTCCGGAAAGCGATCTAATTGCTCGGGATGAGAAGCATCGACGAGGACTAGTCCGGCGACTTCTTCGCGATGGGCATCTAAAAAAGGCCGCATGATGATGCCTGCAAGGGAATGCCCTACTAAAATATAAGGGCCTTCGTGGCCTGATTTTTTTAAAAGGGTGTACAATTCTTGACCGATTTGTGCTCCTGTTTTGGGGCCTTCACCTCGTTCGCTCCATAAGATTCCTGCCCGGTCGTATGCCACAGCCTGCGTAAACTGAGCGATGGAATCATGGACGGCACTCCAGGATAAGCTACCGGCTGCATCCAGGCCGGATTCGAATACTACAGTAGGAGAACCGACCCCTTTGCTGAGGATGTGGAGTTGATGATCACCCACATCTACTAATTCTCCGGCTGGGTGGAACTTAGCTGTTGTCCTCGAACGGGCTACTTGTTCATAAAGAAAACCGATGATCAAGACGAGGAGGAAGAGACAAAGGATGCCGACTAGGATTCGCTTACCCCATTTTTTGAATTTTTTCATAAGGGCTAATGGTTTTAGGAAAAAAGCTTGTTAAAATTAGTGAAATATATTTAGCAACGCACCTCAGCTCCAAATGTATTAAGACACTTTCCTGGCAACTTCAATTTATTTTTTGAACTTTAGGGGCAAACAGCAAAGCAAATAAAAAGAAACGTGTTCCTATTTCTGCTTTTTATCGGACTTGCCTCCTATATGTCTGCACAGATATCATCAGGGGATGATTGTGCTACTTTGGCCGAGGCGGATCCCTATTTTGATTAGGAAGATTATGAGCGATTTAAGCGCCGTTTTTTAACGGAAAAAAGTAATAATGATATTATCCGGATTCCAATTGTCATTCGGATTGTGAATTATACACAGGGCGGTGGCGGTCTTGACCGGGTCTACGTTCCGGAGATCCTGGACTCGCTCAATGCCCGTTTTGCTTCCACTAATTTGCAATTCTTTCAATGCCAAGAGCCGGTAGATGTGTATGAAAACAAATTTTACGATTTTGATCGCAGCCGTTTCTCAGACAGTCTCAACAACCGGAATATCCCGGGCGTCCTGAATATTTATTTGATCAATAAGGTGTTGAATGATGATGAATTTTTATGCGGGTACGCCCGCTTCCCCTGGACGGAAGGCGAATATATTGTGGTAGCCAACTCCTGCGCGCTCAACGGATCAACGGTCGCTCATGAGGTTGGGCATTTCCTTGGCCTATAGCATACGCACGAAACAACAAATGGTATAGAGCTGGCCGACGGCTCTAACTGCAAATACCGAGGGGATCAAATCTGCGATACCCCCGTCGACCCTCGCCTGAGCACCCGCAATGTGGATGAAAGTTGTGCGTACACCGGAAATGAGCAGTGACCGGTCCGAAGTACTCAATATTCAATTGTTAGATGCGTTCGGGCAATTACATCAACAAACTATTTGGCAATTGAACGCTGGCGATAATCAGCTTACCCTTCAGGTAGAAGGGCAAGCTGCGGGTATTTACTTCTTGTCACTGAGCGATGACTCTGGAATGCAATATAAAAAAGTGCTTATTCACTAGAATTATCCTCTTCTTTTGAAATCCCCCAATCCTTCTCAAAATCCATATGAATCTCTGTATCCGGAAGCATTACCTTCAGCACGTTCATATCGATATCCGAGATTTTGGTTTTATACAAATAGAGGTGCTTTAAGTTTTTCAGGTTTTGGATAGAACTAGGAACCTCCCCCAGTTGTCCATAACAAATCTCCAGCATCTCTAAATTGCTCAGGCTTCCTATGGACTCCGGCAGGTATTCTAAGTCGAGATTATCCAGCCTCAGACGGCGCAGTTTTTTCAGACGCCCAATCGAATTAGGCAGGCGCGTAAAATTATTCCTGCTCAGCTTGAGGTAGGTCAGTCTGTTTAGCTTTCCGATCTCTTCCGGGACTTCTTTGATCAGATTAAATCCAAGGTCCAAATAGTCGAGCCTATTTAGGTTGAAAATACAAGGAGGGATGCTTTCCAGACGAGCACCCTCCATACGTAAGTAAAGTAACTTTTTCAGCTGGGCGAAGGTCTCCGGCAAATCGGTAATTCCATGGACTCCTTTATATTGGCATTGATTTCCAGTTTTCTCGAAGCCGTACATACTAGTCAGGTCCATCATAGCTGTATCAGATAGCCTCAGGAAGCGAAGGTTTCGGACTTCTCCAAACTCTTCTGGTAATTCGAGCAATGGATTGTCAGCCAGGTCCAGCCAGACGAGGTTCGTGAACTCCTTGATTCTCGGCGGTAGTTTTTCTAATTCGTGGTTGCGCATATGGAGCGACTCCACTATGGAAGGATCTCCAATGCGATCCCAGGGGAAGGTCTTGAAAACTTCTCCTTCCTTGTCCATTAGGGGACGTGTGAATGAAAGGTGCCTGGGGTCATTTTTGTTAATAGCCCCTAGCATTTCTGCCATGAATTTTTCTGGATGGAAGGTTTTGTGGAGCATTTTATTAATTAATTGGTTCGTAAAAAGACATCGTAAAAAGACATGTCATGTTTAGACATGACATGTCCTCGTTATTTGACGTATTTGGTTGAATGTCAGTGTTAAAAAGGACATGACATGTCCTGCTTCTCAGACATGTCATGTCTAAACATGACATGTCTGGAATCAGTCCAGAATGATTCAACTGCCTTCAGGAAATAAAAGTTCCTGCTGTCTATTCAGGGCTGTCTTTTCATAATCTTGGAGCATCATGCAAATCATTTTCAGCTATTCAAAAGTGAGAATAAAAAAAGGGGAAGCCGCTCGAAAAATTGAGCAACTTCCCCTTTTTTATCTATCAAAAGACTTTGCTTTACCAGGACATGCTATTATAATTCGTCCGGCTTCGTCTGTCCTCGCGCTTTTTGGCCTTTTTGACCACCAGGGTGCGGCCGTCCAGCATCTCATCATTTAAGCCCTCGATGGCGTCAAGGGCTTCCACTTCATCCGGCATTTCGACAAAGCCAAAGCCCTTTGAACTGCCTGTATATCGGTCCATAATGATCTTTACAGAGTTGACCTCGCCAAAATCTTCAAAAGCATCTCTCAATTCTGGTTCGCGAGTGTCATAATTTAATCTTGCAACAAAAATATTCATAATAAAAATTAGTGTCCGATCGGAGCAGGTCTGGTATTGGCCACAACCAATTAGCCCAGCTTACTCCAGATACGGAAGAGTAAAAAAATAAATTAAGGAAGTTGTCTAAAGTGTTCTGCTGGAAGCGAAAAAACAGAATTTTTTGCCCACTTGAGGCTTTTTTTGAGCTTCATCCTACTCAGGCGGATGGAGCGATAAAAAAATGAAAAGTGGGTGGAAAAGACGTTTTTGCAGCCCAGCAAGAGCGCTTTAGAAAACTTCATAAACTAAGGAAGGATAAAAGAAGCTTAAAAAGAAGAATACATTTAACCTAAACACTTAATTTGAACACTGTCTAATATAAGATAAAAAAATGTAAAATCCTGATTATAAATGACTTTTATGCCAACAAGTACGTATCTTTCCTTTAATAAGGGTTGAAATGGACTGTGGCCATTGGCCGCGGCCCATTTCAACCCTTATTTTAAAAATCTATTGACCATAAAACCCAAAAAGCCTTGAGTGAAACAACCACCATCGACCAAGTGATTGAAGACCTGGAAATCATCATTCAGGATGCCGAACAAAACAACAGCACCTTCGGCTATTTTGCCGTTCTATACCAAAAAGTGACCAAAAAGGTCAAGGAAGGTATTGAAAACGGTTTTTTTGAAGACAACCCCCGGATGGAGATCATGGACGTCGTTTTTGCCAAAAGATACCTCGATGCTTACAAAGCCTACCAGAATAACGAACCGCTGACCAACTCCTGGAAACGTACTTTTGAACTGGCCGAAGACGGCTGGCTGACAGTCATCCAACATTTACTGCTAGGCATGAATGCTCATATTAACCTGGATCTGGGTATAGCCGCTTCGGAAATTCAACGAGGTAAAAACATAGATGACTTGCACAACGACTTTAACAAGATCAATGAGATCCTCTCTTCTCTGGTACACGAGGTTCAAAATACCCTGTCCTATATTTGGCCGCCACTCAGGTGGATATTAAAAAAAACGAGAAAACTGGATGATTTTATTGTAGATTTTAGTATGGAAATAGCCCGTGACGGAGCCTGGAAATATGCTAAAAGCATTGCAAGTCTGTCCGAGATGGACTTTCAGGCTTCTATTCCAGGAAGAGATGAAAAAGTAAGCAAGAAAATAGACATCATCGTTGCTCCCGGCTTTTTCGCTAAGACGCTGATGAGAATAATCCGACTCGGTGAAAGAGGAACGGTGGCGGCTAAAATCCGGAAGCTGAAAGAGGCGGGATAACGTCATTTCGGCGACCTTTAGAGCAAGAAAAGTTCATTACAAAGGCAGCATTATAAATAAAATGAACGTTCAAAAAGAAGGTTCTCTCACTTTGGAATAATGAAATACTAGCTACACAGCTATTTATTGAAAGAGATTGTCAAACTGCCACTTAGAAAAAAACGTGCTTGTTTATTCTTAATCCGTAAATGTCACTACCTCACTACTGCATTAAAGAAAAAAATGGTTTTATTTATTTAATTAATTGTTTAAGCACAAAAAGTAAATAAACAAACAATTAACATTGAAAGGTTTACTCATTTTCTTTTTTGAAAATGAATGGGTTGTGTATGAAAAACTCTTAAAAGATTTAAAGTCCCTAACTACCAAAACTGCCAGTTAGAAACGGTTAATGCATCCGGCACTTTAACTCTTCCTGCACTTCTGATTTACTTTCCTAAAAGAAAACAATTCTATTTGGATTACATGGGCAAATGCACTCCATGTGAAGGGCGGTGTATTGCCTGATTTAATAATTTAAACTCTCAAGACATGAAAAAACTTTCATTGGTCTTATTCCTTTCGTTGTTTGGGCTAGCTACAGCTTTTGCCCAGCAGCGGACTGTTACCGGTAAGGTGATCGATGATTCGGGCGAACCGCTCATTGGCGCTACGGTATTGATTCAAGGGACCTCCACAGGTGTTGTTACTGACATTGATGGGAGCTATTCCATTCAAACCCCCAATAATGCGACTCTTGTGTTTTCTTATACAGGTTTCGTTACTCAGGAAATAACTCTTGGTACATCGAATGTTGTGGATGTGACGATGGAGACGAATGTAGAGGCACTCGAAGAAGTTGTGGTCATCGCCTACGGTGAGCAAAGTCGTAAGAAACTAGTTCAAAGTGTAACGACTGTTGGTAACGAAAATATCAGAGACATCCCGGCAGTCTCCCCCCAGGAACTATTACAAGGTCAGGCTTCCGGCGTACAGGTCGTGGGCTCGTCTGGTATTCTGGGTTCTGCTCCGGTGATTAAGATCAGGGGAGTTGCCTCGATCTCCTCCGGTGGTCGTCCATTGGTGGTGATTGATGGAGTACCTTTAAATGATGCGAATCAGACGGAGGGAGAAGGAGGACAAGCCCTTAACCCGCTGGCAGATATTAACCCGAATGATATTGAGTCTTTCTCAGTATTGAAGGATGCTGCCGCTACGGCTGTATATGGTTCGAGGGGAGCAAACGGGGTTATCCTGATTACAACTAAGAGTGGTAGAAAAAATGAGCCTACTACGATTTCTTTAAACACGTCTACTTCCTGGTCGGAAAGTACCGATTTTCTGGATATGATGAATGCCGACCAGTTCCGCCAGTTCAGAATTAACTCGGGCGCAGCGAACCCCGGCGATGATCCTCAGACGAGCTTTGACTGGCCTTCTAATGTAGTTAGAACCGGCTTTTCCAAGGATGTAAATGTGTCCATCAGGGGAGGTAGTGAAAAAACGAGCTTCTTTGTTGGAGGTACATTTCAGGATCAGGAAGGCTTTATTGTCGGCAACAACCTAAAACGAATCAGCGGCCGGATCAATTTAGATCACGATGCGACCGATTGGCTGAATTTCGGATTTAATCTTGGTGTTACAAATAATGTAAATGACCGGGTGGGTTCTGAAAATTCTACTTTTGCACCTACTACTTCTGCCTTCCTCCAAACGCCTTGGGTAGAGGCTTATGATGCAAACGGGAACTACAGAAACACAGGCTTTATTGCCAATGTTATTGCCATTGAGGACCTTGACATCAACGATGTAATAACAACCCGAACAATCGGAAATGCTTACGCAAGGATTAATTTATCCAGCTTGGTGGAAGGACTTTATTTCAGAACGAACTTCGGTGTTGACCGGGTGATCCTGGAAGAATTTGACCGTTCCTTTGAGATCAATTCTCCCGGCGGATATGCCAGAGATTATTATGGCCAGCAAAACAAATATGTATTTACCAATACGCTGAATTTTAATCGGGTATTCAATGAGGTTCACGACCTTTCTTTAGTAGCGGGGATGTCCTATGAGCAGACGGATGTTCGTGATATTACAGTTTCTGGAACGGGCTTCTTATCTGACAAACAGATCAACGTCACTTCGGCTTCCACACCGGGAACAACTTCCAATACTGTTACCGGCAGCCGTTTGACGGGGCAATTTGCTCGGTTCAACTATTTCTACAATAACAAGTATATTTTAGAAGGGTCTATAAGAAGAGATGGTTCTTCCAGATTCGGAGCGAACAATCGCTACGGTACCTTCTGGTCAGTAGGTGGTGCCTGGATTGTAACTCAGGAGGACTTTATGAATGGAGTAGACTGGATGACTTCCTTAAAATTAAGAGCGAGCTACGGTACTACGGGTAATGACAGAATCGGTGATTTTGCATCTCTTGAAAACTTTGGAGGCGGAACCGTTTCCAATTACAATGGAGAAGCGGGCCTTCGTCAATTGGGAGCTGCTAACCCTAACCTGCGTTGGGAGCGTTCTCAGTCACTGAATATTGGCTTTGAAGCTTCTATGTTCAAAGACCGGATAACGCTGGCAGTTGATTACTACAAGAAAAAAACCACCGACCTGATCCTGAACGTTCCGATCCCACAAACGAATGGTGGTTTAAATTCTATCATTGATAACGTTGGGGAAATGGAAAACAGAGGTTTTGATCTAGATCTATCCGCAGTTGT
This sequence comes from Bacteroidia bacterium, assembly GCA_030430845.1. Lineage (GTDB taxonomy): Bacteria > Bacteroidota > Bacteroidia > Chitinophagales > Saprospiraceae > JANQPA01. The sequence goes on from JAUIKE010000061.1 coordinate 25,374, forward strand.
TGTAAGAAACCAGGATTTTAACTGGACTACATCGCTGAATATGGGCTTCAACACCAATGAGGTGCTTTCTTTGCCAGGTGCTAACGAAGATGACATGGGCCGTCGTTTTGTGGCAGGTACCACTTCTCAGAGAGCGGTGGAAGGATATTCTGTGAATAGCTTCTATCTGATCCGTTATTTGGGTGTTAATCCTCAAACGGGAAATGCTGAATGGCTGGATGCAAACGGAAATCCGACCACTACACCAACGACGAACGACCGGGTGATTGCTGGTGATGCCAACCCTGACTTTGTAGGTGGCTTCCGCAATACATTGACTTACAAAAGCTTTGACTTGAGCATGTTCTTTAACTTTAGTGTGGGCAATGATCTATTTATCTCTGGCTTGAGGTTTACAGATAACCCTTCCGGTACCTTCAATAAGCGTGCTGCGCTGTTGGATGTTTGGGAAAACCCAGGAGATGAGGCTTTTGCGCCTGCGTATGACAGTCCTACATTCAGTTCTGCATTCGCACAAAGATCTACCGCTCAGTTAAGAGACGGCACTTATGCACGTCTGAAAAATATTACCCTGGGGTACAATATGCCTCAGAGTGTAATGGACAGAATTGGGTTCCTGAAAGGCTTGAGAATTTATGTTACGGGCTATAACATCCTGACGATCAAAGGAGATGATCTGCAAGGTATTGACCCTGAAGTGACTGACAGTATCAACAACGGACGTCAGGGGGAGACCTTCTTTACGCCTCCTCAGTACAAATCTTATTTAATCGGAGCCCGCTTAACCTTCTAAAATACTACTCAACTATGAAAAATAAATCTTTGATATTAATGCTCGTTATGGCCATTTTCTGGTCTTGTGAGGATAAAATAGAATTAGCTCCTGAAGATCAGTTGACACAAGACGTGGCTTTTTCTAATAAAACACTGGCGCTTGGTGTGCTAGCCGGTACTTACAGTGCGGCACAGCAAGACGATGTTCTGAACGGTACTTCCCAATTGATGGGAGAGTGGCAGTCTGATAATGTGGACTTTGTGGGATCTTTCCCAACATTCAATGACATTAAGAATTATCTGACACTGGCGGATAATGGTTCGATCGGAGCGGTTTGGGATGATAATTACGAAACCATCGGTACGGCCAACCTGGTGATCAAAAACATTCCATTAGTGGAAGATGATGACTTTACCAGTGCAGAGCGTGACAATGCCGTGGCACAGGCTAAGTTTCTCAGAGCGCTGGTATATTTTAATATTTCTAACTGGTGGGCACAGCCCGTTCAGGTTTCCGGCGGCACCAACCTGGCCATCCCTTTGGTACTGGAACCATTTGAAGGAGAAGTGCAGTATCCTGCACGTGCCACTTTGAATGAAGTACAGGCACAGATCGAGCAGGACTTGATCGATGCCATTGCTGACCTGGATAATAGTGATAATACCAAAGCTACTCAAGGGGCCGCACAGGCTCTGTTGGCTCGTCTGTATTTGTACCAGGAGAGATGGTCAGAAGCTGCTAACCTGGCCGACCAGGTCATTCAAAGCGGCGCTTTCCAGCTAGCGAACGATTACTCTTTCTATGATACTGAAAGCAGTGAATTCTTATTCACCCTGGTGAACAATGCCGATGACGGTCAGGACTCCGGTCAGGGCTGGTCAGGGCTGACCAATCCGACTCCGGAAGGACGTGGTGATGCGCCCTTCTCTGATGATCTGATCGCTGCTTTCAACGCAGAGCCTGGTGATCTGAGGTTCACTACGCTTACGCAGACGGGTACTGACGCCCTTGGCGCAAACCGCACCTTCACCAACAAGTTCCCCGACGGCGTAACCAATGCAGATAATGCTCCTGTTTTACGCATCACGGAAATGTATCTGACCCGTGCAGAGGCTAACTTGCGTGGCGGTACGGCTGTTGGTGATACACCATTAAACGATATCAATACGCTGAGAAGCCGTGCCGGTTTAGCTGACTTAACCTCAGTTGATCTGGATGCCATTCTTAACGAGCGCCGGAAAGAACTTTGCTTTGAAGGACAACGCAGAATGGATCTGCTTCGCAATGGGATGAACCTGCGCCGTGCCGGCCAGGCCAATATAAGCGAATCGGCTCCCGGACAAGATAAAGTGATCTTCCCTATTCCTGTAAATGAATTGGACTTGAATCCTAATTTGGTACAGAATAACGGATATTAAAAATGTTTTTGGGGGGGAGAAAAAACGAAGTTTTTTCTCCCCCCAAAATTTCTCTTTTTTTTCATCGTTTTAGTGGTATACCAAAACCACTAATGATGAAAACACCCACCTTATTTCTCATCACTCTTTTTATAGGCTGTTTACTTATTTTTTCTTCTTCAACTAAGTCAATTCAAAAAAGTAAGCCTGAAGTACTCTTTCAGAAAGACAGCACAGATATTCTTGGAACAGTCAAAGCCTGGCAAGAAAAAATGCCCAAGCCCAGTGATAAATTCCGGCCCGGTCATGCATCTCCGCGGGAAATAGAAAAATATCTCGAACAAAAAAATAATGGGTTTGCGATCCAATTGCCGGCCAAGAGCCTGACGCCCAGCCCTACTATTTATAAAGGAATGCTGCTGGTCAGCGGGGGCTTCGGTAGTAAGGAATACTATGCTTTTGATGCTCAAACCGGAGATGTCAAATGGGCCATTGACCTCGACGACGATGGGCCGACCTCGGCAATCGTCGAAGAAGATATTGTTGTTTTTAATACCGAATCCTGCACCATTTTTGCGTGTAATGTGATGACCGGCGAGCTGCTTTGGTCGCATTATCTTGGAGATCCGCTTATGAGCACACCTAGTATTTCCGATGGGGTAGTGTATACCGCTTATCCGGCCCAATCAGCTTTGGGTAGTTTCCAAACTGCCCCCTATAATTATCAACCCCAAAGTCCGGTTCAGCAAATGCCAAATAACGCTCCGGGTCTCCCCATCGCCCAAAATAATACTCAGCAAGGGCAAAACAAGAAGGACTCGGCCGACTTAAAAGTCGTTCAGGGCAGTCTCCCGACTGCCCGACAGCCGACGCACGTCATGATCGCCCTGGACCTTAAAACAGGCAAGATCTTATGGCAAAAATGGATAGACGGGGATATCATGTCGGCTCCGGTGGTAGAAGGAGGGGAAGTCTTTGCTACTACTTTTCCAGGCACCTTGTATAAATTTCAGGCTAAGACGGGCGATATACTGGCTGCCCAGGCGGGCCGGGCCACTTCAGCTCCGGTGATTGTCGGGAATGACATTTACATGAGTCAACGTTCGGATGACGGGGTATCTGATGTACGGGAAAACCTCAGTTCCTGGGACATCAATATGACCACGGTAAAAAGCGCCTATACTCGCGACGCACCCTATCTGGATCAAAAAGTGCAAAGTAAAACCGTTCTGAAATCCACGGCTATGAATTACGATGCCGGCAACGGTTTCGCGGGTGGAGCCCCGGCTAATTCCGGTTGGCAGCAGGCCAGTTACAACATTGGGCAGTCGAATGTTTCATCATTACAGGCTTTTCAGGGTTCGCGTGTGCTCCATCATGAGGGGCGGAATTTTGCTACCATGGGAGATACGCTTCTATGCACGCATCCGAAAACCGGCGAGGTATACTGGCGTCAAAATTTAAAAGGGGACCTGGCAAAAGAAGGTGGTTTCCTGGCCACTCCGCCGCTTACGGTCAATAATAAAGTGTTGGTGGCCAGCTTAAACGGAGATGTCATCCTATATCATGCGGATACCGGAAAAGAGTGGAAGCGGTATGCTACCGGCGAAAAGATCCGCTATCAGCCGGTAGTGGAAAGTGGGCGCATTTATGTGAGTACAGTTAGTGGCAAGGTTTTGTGTATTGATACCGGCCAAGAAAAGCTAACAGGTTGGCCCACCTGGGGGGCGAATGCGGCACATACGAATAAGGCGGAGTAAAAAAGGAGGCTCCCCGCACCGCGGGGAGCCTCTTTTTTTTTAGTATCCTGTGTTTTGAACCATATTGGAGTTCGCATCCATTTCCACAATTGGAATCGGTAATGCATATCTGTGATCTCCTGCTGTTATGGTTGCTGTGATATTCTGAAGATCGGAAATCTTAGGAATGTCCATACTGTTTCTGGACAGATCAAAAAACCGGAAACCTTCAAAAAGTAATTCTTTTCTTCTTTCGTTGAGAATGTCGGCCTTAGTGATGCTTCCACTATATTCAGACGCTCCTCGATTAGAAGTAATTTCGTTCAATTGAGTAATGGCGCCTGCCATGTCTCCCTGCTCAAATAAGGCTTCGGCAAGATTCAGGATGACTTCTTCATACCGGATCACATTAACATTGTCATATCCATTCAACTCAGGATATTTTCCGCTGTTTCTGATTTTTCCATTAGCATCCACTGTGATAATGCCTGCCCGTACATCGCTTTCTTCATAGATCTCAGGGGTAGAAGGTAATACCTCAATATCACCATAGACATCTCCTTTATAGATAAACCCTAAACTGTTAGACCCCCTGTTATCCACATTATCGAATGCAAGTTCGAAAATGGAATTATCCGTATTATCTATAGCAAAAGAAGACACATAATTATCCGCACCAATTATTGTATACAGTCCTGAGTTAATTACCTGTTGAGCTGCGCTCTGGGCTCTGGACCATTCTGCATTGTAAACTGCTACTCTGCTTTCTATAGCCTTGGCAGTGTATTTAGACGGAAAAGTTTTATTAGCTCTGTTGTCGTATTGATCATTCATCATGTCAAAGGCATCTTGCAGATCGGCATAAATGGCAGCATAAACTTCATTGGTTGTATTTCTGGCTGGGAGAAGATCGTCACCGGCAAACTCAGTGACTATAGGCACTCCCAGTCCGTTGCCACCGTTTATATATTGCTGACCATAATTCCTCATCAGATCGAAGTGTACTAATGCTCTGATGATCTTCGCCTGGCCCTGAATATGAAGTATTTCGTTCAACTCGCCCTCTAATTCATTAGGATCGGCATTAATGATAATGTTGGCACTGGCAATAACTTGATATCCATCTGTCCAGATACCAATATTATTGCTAGGAATATATTCCAGGCTTCCCTGTGTTTGGTAGCGGCCGGAATTGCCATTTGGGAAAACATTATCCCCTCTGATTTCATCGGTAATAATGAAACTTTGACCATAATAGCCGGCATCGGTCATTCTATCTACTGTACCCTTTAAAAGGCCACTTAGATCTTCGACAGATGCGATGGAAGAAATGTCTTTGATCTGTTCAAGAGTAGGATCAAGATCCTCTGTTGAACAAGAGAATCCCAGGAACAGGATTCCAAGAGCCAATAATATATTTTTGAGTTTTTTCATGTCTATTGATTAATTTTTATTGTCTAAAAATTAAAAAGTTATATTTAATCCAAAGGCAACTGATTTTACCGGTGGGGTGGTTAATTGATTGAAACCATCCCCTTGGAATTCAGGATCCCACTCCAGCGTATCGTCCTTAGCCCACGTATATAAGTTAATTCCGCGAACAAATACCCTGGCAGATCCCAGGCCAATTTTCTGCAGTAGACTTTGATCAAAATTATATCCGATAGTTACATTCCTTAAACGGAAAAAGTCGCCATCCCTCAGCCATCTGTTAAAATCTCGCCATGGTTGAGTGGTATAGGTCATTTTGGGAACATCGGTGACATCACCTGCTTGTTGCCATCTGTTTAACAATACGGCCGCGCCTGAAAACAGGTCGAACGACCATCTGTCAGATCCGTAAATATATCTCGTCCATGGAATGTATACCTGGTGTCCTGCAGTGTAATTACCTTGGGCATCCAAAAAGAATCCTTTGAAATCAACATGTAAGTTGACACCTGCAAGGAATGTAGGAATACCAGTCGTTCCCTGGTAATATCTTTCTGCGGCCCCAAAACTGGAAGTCGTTGCTGTTTCTGTATCATTGGTATAGTACAGGGCGTCGCCGGTTTCCGGATCCACACCGGCATAGCCGACCATAAACCACTCATTAACTGGATGCCCTACTTCTGTTTTGGTCCATCTACCGGTTATATTGATATCCTCTCCATTACCATCTTTCGCCAGTTCAAGTACTTCATTATTATTGGTACCCAAATTACCACCAATAGAAAGGTTGAAATCCTGAGAACTGATCACATTAAAATTGAGTTCAAGCTCAATACCATTATTGACCATTACGCCTACATTCTGGTTTTGAGAGCTAAAGCCGGTGGTTCTGGATAAAGGAACACTTTGTAACATGTCCACTGTTTTCCTGTTGTAATAGTTGAACAAACCTGAAACACGGCTATTAAAGAGCTCGAAGTCGGCACCGATCTCAAAGGATTCCGCTTTCTCCCATTGTAAATTAGCGTTACCAAAACTGCTTGGGGTAATACCTGCTTCTCCACCGTAAGCGGAGCTAAATGATAAAGAGGCCTGGTAGGTATTTAAACCAATACCTGCGTTTCCGGTAACTCCAAATGAGCTTCGTAATTTCAAATGATTAACGAAGTCCATTCCTGTCATAAAAGATTCTTCACTGATATTCCAGGCAACCCCTGCTGACCAAAACGTACCCCATCTTGAGTCAGATGGGAATCTTGAACTACCTTCTCTTCTAATAGAAGCATTGACAACATATTTGCCGTCGAAGGAATAGTTCACAAGTCCCAGATAAGAACCAATATACCAATCATTGAAATCAGTGTATGCCCAGGTTGGGGTACCTGCACTAGCCACGTTTGTTAACCCATCGGCAGAGAAGTTCTCCCCTCCGGCTTCCAGCCTGTTGCTTTTATTACTCTGATACTCTTGCAAAACCCTAATATCAACGTTATGGCGATTAGCATTAATGTTGTACGAAAAAGCATTTTGAATAACAAAATTGGTCCTACCAATAAAATCTACCTCAGCATAACCACCTACATCCTGGGCGTCCCCATGCGTCCGGTTTTGATATCTTTTCCATGAGTTGGATTGATAATCAATGGAAATTCTTGTATCAAAACTTAAGTTTTTAATTGGCATATCCCAACGTAAAGTATTGTTGGTAGTCAACCTTGTTACTCTTGATAGAGAAATATCATTGGCCGCAATCCACAGAGGGTTCCTGACATTTGAATAAAGGTTGGCCAGATTCAAAGAACCATCTGCATTATAAGGCTGAGCCGCAGGCGTTAAAAAGTATTTGGTCGTTCTGGGGCCGGAGAAATAAGCACTATTTTCTAAAAGTCCATCCTGCTCAGAATAAGAGGCAGAATTTCGAGTAGTAAAAGAAAGGCTGTTGCTGAGTTCAGTAGTAAGATTAAGAGCACTACTAATGCGTTCAAAATCTGAACCGATCACAGTCGCCTCAGAATTGAAATAGCCCAATGAAGCGAAATAATTGGTGCGGTCATTCCCGGCAGATACCGATAGGTCATAAGATTGTACAGGGGCATCTTCATTGGTGATCACATCCTGCCAAACAGTTTCCGGGCGTCCATCTTCATTCCAGGATTTGTATTTAGAACTAAAACCAAATTCAGACATATTGTCCAAATAAAATTGCTTGGCCTCAGATCTGCTAAATCCCTCACTTGCTCCATACGTATTATAAATAGCTTCATAAAATAACTCCTCTCCTTGTGCAGCAGTTAACATTTCAGGCCCATATACGGCATCATTCTGGAAACCATAAGTGCTGGAGAAATTAAATTTAGGCGCACCTGACTTTCCAGTTTTTGTAGTGATCACAATAACGCCATTGGTGCCTCGGGCTCCGTAAGGAGCGGTTGAAGCAGGATCCTTTAATACGGTAATGGATTCAATATTTTCAGGATTAAGAGTAGCCAATGGATTAAAAGAGGATGAAGCACCAGATCTTGACAGATTATCATTAGTTACGGGCACCCCATCGATTACGAACAAGGGGTCAGTGTCAGCCGTAATAGAGCTTTTCCCTCTGATCAATATAGATTGAACAGATCCCGGTGTCCCGGAAGAATGGCTTAATTGCAAGCCCGCTACATTCCCTTGTAAAGCCTGATCTACAGAAGCTAGCGGCAATTGAGTCAACTTTTCAGAAGTTAACTGTACTGCAGATCCCGTCACCTCGCTCCTGCTTCTCGCAGAATAACCTAAGACCACCACTTCCTGAAAAGCAACAGATTCAGATTCCATAGTAACATCCATTACATTGGATGCACCAAGCCGTACTTCTTGGGTAGCATAACCTGTGTAAGAAAAAATCAAGGTTGGGTTCCCTGTTACATCAATAGTGAACCTTCCGTCAATATCCGTAACGGTACCAGTTGAAGTACCTTGAACTAAAACAGTCGTACCGATCAGCGCTTCTCCGCCGGTGTCCGTCACTTTTCCAGTGATTGTTCGCGTTTGCGCAAGTAAGGTCGCAAAACCCACCAACGAAAACATCAAAATGAATAAGAGTTTTTTCATTTTTAAGTGTTTTGAATTATGAAAAATGAAGAAATAGTTCATAGTGGAAAGCTCATAACAGTAGGGCTACCTGACTACCACTTGCAAGAATTATTACTTCATGAACCAATACATGGTTATTGCCAGTCTTGAACGTCCGTGGGATTAAAAATGAGAGAGAATACCAGGAAACCATTCAAAAGCATCATTGAAAGTTTTCCTGTGGAAGGAAAATTATAGGGAGGCAATCTTTGAATGTTTTATAGAAGGAAAAAATGACCAAACGTTTATAACCTTTGTGTAACCTCCGGATATTGCTATTCAATGAGAGCTTCTGATTATGGATATCTTGTAAACTCAAAAAAACAGATGACAGCATCACAGAAAAAGTGATATCACTGCCCATAGTGAGAGCCAGTTAGAAGAGTCAAAATTTGTAGTGAAAATGTAAAATAGCGGACATTCCGCCCCTCTACATTAGTTTGAACGTATGAAGGCCTGAAAACGCTTCCTCTGAAAAATAAAATAAGTCAATTGGTAGATTATTTGATTTATCTTACTTCTTTTTATTATGATTGAAAAACAAAATATGGTAAAATTGCCCTTTGCCCTTCTGTCTCTCTTTTGTCTGATTAGCATTTCAGCCTGTTCGCAATCTGCGACTACCTATCGGAGAACCTCCTTTACATTAGAATATGAATATCCTGCTTGCGAATTGGAACCTTATGCAAACCTGATAAAGGAAAGCGGGGTCTTTGAAGAAGTGCTGACCGACCTGGATGCCTTGTTTAATCTGCCTGTAACCTTTTTCATTTCAAGACGTCTTACCTTCGCTATAGCTCTATAAAAAATCACCTAGACGTCTCATTATGTTACGAAATTACCTTAAAACCGCCCTTCGTAATCTTTGGAAGTACAAAGGTTACACCTTTATCAATGTTTTTGGTCTGGCTATCGGTGTGGCATGTGTAATGCTGATCCTGCTCTATGTGCAATCCGAGGTAGGCATGGATGGCTTCCATGAAAACAAAGATCGGATTTACCGCCTGAACCTCCAGGTGACCAACCCACAAACCGGCGAGGTCCGCGAACGTGCCGTCGGCCCATACCGAATGGCAGATGAATTGGAAAACGACTTCTCCGATTTTACCCACATTCTCCGCTTCTCTCCTCAAGGCAGGGAACTGGTCGAATTCGACGATCAACAATTCCTGGAAGAACAACTGGCCTTTGTGGCTCCGGAGGTGTTTGAGGTTTTTAACTTCCCATTGATCACCGGAGATCCTGCCACGGTACTCGAAAAACCTTTTTCCCTGGTTTTATCGGAGGAAACAGCTCAAAGGTACTTTGGCTCCGAGAACGCTATTGGCAAGGGATTGACCATCAGAGAGCAGATCTTTGAGGTGACGGGTATTATGGAAAATATACCCAACAACTCTCAGTTCCAGATGGACATCGCCGTTTCGATGAATTGTGCCCGGCAGATATTCTCCCGCATCGTACTGGAAAACTGGGGAGAGGGCTCGGTCGAAACTTTTGTCGTGGTTCCGGAAAGCAAGAAAGCCGCTGATTACACAGAACGCCTACAGGCCTTCGTGGATGTAAAACTGGATGACTGGAGTGCGGCATCGCCCAAAATTATTATGCAACCCTTATCTCAGATTTATCTTCACTCCAAAAATATTTCAAGCTTTATGACAGGAGGAGACATCACTTATGTGTATGCCTTTTCTCTCATAGCTCTTTTTATTCTGATCATAGCCTGTATCAACTATATGAACCTGGCTACAGCTCGTTCCAGTGTACGTGCCAGGGAGGTCGGTATGCGAAAAGTTGTAGGTGCGAGCCGGGCGCAGCTCATCGGCCAATTTCTGAGCGAAAGCGTTTTGCTGACCTTGATCGCCCTGGTAATCGCGGTGGGTATCGTATATTTTACCTTACCGGCCTTCAATCAACTAGCCGACCGGCAGATCAGCCTCAGTATGGTCAACAATTGGGCCATCTTGGGTGGGCTGGCTGCTATAGCCGTCCTGGTTGGAGTTGCTGCCGGTAGTTATCCCGCTTTGCTGCTATCGGCTTACAAACCGATCTCCGTATTTTCCGGTCAGTTGCAAAAAGGATTGAAAGGCGGTTGGCTGCGAAAGGTGCTGGTCTCCTTTCAGTTTGCCACTTCCATATTTTTGCTGATCGTTACGGGCGTCGTGTACCAGCAGTTGCAGTATTGTAAAAATATGGATCTGGGCTTTGATAAGGAACACCTCGTACTGATCCCCGGGACACCCCCTGATTTGCGCGGCCAGTACGATCAGTTCGCGGAGCGCCTGCTCCGAAATCCCCAGATCGAATCGGCAGCAGGTTCTTCCAGAGTGCCTCCCGGACGCCTGACCAGCAATATCGGCACCCGCCCGGAAGGCATACCGACCGAACAACGCCAAAACATGCAAACCGTCTGGACCGACTTTGGCTTTATCGAAACCATGGGCTTTGAAATGGCCGCCGGCAGATCTTTTTCCAGGGACTTTCCTTCGGACGCCAACAATGCTTTTATTTTGAATGAAGCAGCCGTAGAAGAAATCGGCTGGACCAATGAGACGGCCGTCGGAAAAGGCTTTGGAAGTTCGGAAATAAGCGATTGGAATTCCGGACAATGGGAAGAACGCAATGGAGTAGTGATTGGAGTACTGAAGGACTTTTACTTTGAGTCGATGAAAGAGGAGATTGAACCAACGGTTTATTTTGTAGCTCCCTACATGGCCTGGAATTATGTGGTTAGGGTAAAACCGAGCAATATTCCTAAAACGATTGACTACATTGAAGAGGTCTGGAAGGATTTCAACCCGGAAATTCCTTTTGAATATACATTTGTAGATGAAAACTTTGCCAGTCTTTATGCCACGGAGGAGAGGCAAGGGAACATTTTTGGTTTGTTTGCGATGCTGGCCATCTTCATCGCCTGCCTTGGATTGATTGGGCTGGCTTCCTTTACGGCCGAACAGAAAAAGAAAGAGATCAGCATTCGGAAAATATTAGGAGCATCGAGCTTTAATATTGTCCGTATGTTGTCGAAGGAATTCACCTGGCTGGTCATCTTTGCTTTCATCGTGGCCAGTCCGATCGCCTGGTACCTAATGAATAACTGGCTACAGGATTTTGCCTACCGCATATCTATAGGTATACCAGTGTTCATTCTGGCATGTATTGCAGCATTACTGGTCGCCTGGGTAACGGTCGGCCTGCAAACGGCCAGGGCAGCTAATGCGAATCCTTCTAAGGCTTTGAGGCAGTAGTTTTTTTCTGAGATAAAATAAAGGCCGTCGGCCTTTATTTTATCTCAGTTTCAAAATATTTTAAGGCTCTTACTAAATCCTCATCCTTATTAAGCTTCAATTTTTCTTGTTTGACGAATTGCTCTAATTCTTGAGAGCCGAAAAACTCCAGGATTTTCTTTTTGTTTCTGTAGACCTCCTCTATTTGCGCATCCTTGAGAATAAAATGTTTGGTGTCTTTATCGAAAACACCCACTTGCTTATAGGCATTGTATTCAGAAGAGGTGCCCTTGTCGATCTCCGCAGTCGTTCTTTCCAGGAAGGCCAATTTGTCGCCTTGGTAAATGATTTTGTAATAGTTAATATCCTTTGGACGGAGCCGGTTGGCGAAAGTATGCGTTTGAGTATCCTCCATCATTTCGACTTTGTGATAGAGAATCTCGTTGATGATGGTAATGGCTCCGTTTTCATCCATTACCTCGACTTTCCCGTTATGGGTATTGTAGTTGATCTTGTTTTGCTTCAGGACTTCCCCTTCAAACTCATACAATTTTCCTGGGAGCCAATCATCGAATAAATAGGCGGAGCCCTTAACTCCGGTATACCTGTTTTCTGTTATTGGGTCTGGATTGCCGTAAGAAGCTTCAACTTGAGCCTGGCCCGAAAGCGCAGGCAAGCACATAATGATTAGGGTGAATAACAATTCGGGTCTCATAAATCTCTGTTTTTATATAAAATCACCCATGAAATTACAAAGATCATTGTTGCTTGGCAAGTTTTCCTTTGTGACCCTCATCACAACTAATAAAAGGAAGGGCTGCTAAATTTGTAGTGTTACATAAATTATTGACGCTACGTGGGTAGGCCTTTGTGTCGCTGCGCCCAGACGGGCCGTATGGCTGCAGCTTTTTTTCGCAGCGGTTTTTCTGCCTACGGTTGGCACCGTAGGTTAGAAGCTGTCACCGCTTCGCGGTTTACGGGGCCTGTCCTAATAGCCGCTTCGCGGCGACAGCTTCTGAAGCTCGGGTGTCAACCCGAGCTAAAAAACGACCATCAAAAGCTGCAGCCATACGGCCCGTCTGGGCGCAGCGGCACCTAGGCATTCTTGCCTAAGTTAGTAATGCATCTTTTTTCTTATATAACCTTCTCTGAAAATCCAACTCTAATGAAACGACTGCTGCAATTTATTTTCGCATTATTACTACTTTTTACTTTCAGTTGTAATAATGATTCTGGTGAACAAAACCAGCAAGGGAATGATGATGAAGTAGCCGGCCTCACTGCAGAAGAAGGACTTATGGCCCTTAAGATCAATTGCTATTCCTGCCATAATCCCCTGGCTCCATCTCACGATGAGCTGTTGGCACCACCGATGGTAGCGGTGAAGTTTCGGTACCAGAACTTATACCCTGATCGAGAGGCATTTATTTCGCATATGACCGATTTTATCCATGAACCTACAGAGGAGAAGGCAAAGATGAAGCAGCCGGTTCAGCGATTTGGCTTAATGCCTAAAACCTTGTTGAGCCAGGAGGAAATTAGCGACATTAGTGCGTACATTTATGACCATCAATTGGAAGAACCAGCCTGGTTTGCCGAACACTTTGAGGAAGAGCATGGACAAAAATGGGTGCAAAAGCGAAGCCAAAAGTACCTGGAAAAAGGCCGACAGATCGCCGGGGCTACATTCACAGCCTTATCGGGCCAATTACAGGCAGCCATGAAAAGAGGAGGAGTACCAGAAGCTTCCCAGTATTGCAATCTGGCTGCTTATCCGCTGGTAGACAGCTTGTCAAAAGTACATCAGACAGCCATTCGCCGTACCTCGCTGAAAGTTCGGAACCCGAAAGATGAACCTGGCCAAGAAGAAAAAGAGATTCTGGAAACCTATGCCCGACAGGATGCCGCGGGCGAAGAGTTGAAGCCGATAGTTAAAGAAATTGACCCTAATACCATTGCTTTTTATGCGCCCATCCGGGTCAATGAGTTTTGCCTGCAATGCCACGGAAAGCAGGGCGAAACCCTCACAGAAGAGAACTATGAGGTAATTAAAGAGCTGTATCCGGAGGATGAGGCCATAGGCTATTCCGCTGGTGACCTGAGAGGTATGTGGAGTATCCGGTTTAAAAAAGAAAAATAAAACGAATGTTATATTTGCCCATTTACAAATTGAACCAATGAAAAAACAAGCCTTCATCCTAATCTTTTCTTTGCTTGCCACCATAGTAGCCACCGCGCAAGCTGACTTTTCATACGAGGTCGAGATTAAACCATACGAGATTCCCGAGCTGGGAGGAGTCCATTCCTTTGCTCAGGGGCAATGGGATGGACAATGGGTGATTATTGGTGGGCGGCTCGACGGTCTGCACGCTCGTCAGCCTTTTCGCGCTTTCCCTCAATCTGACAATAATACCCAGATAAAAATAGTAGACCCCGCCACCAAAGAGGTATGGACGACCTCCATGCAGAGCCTTCCCACTACCATACAGGAACAACTACAGGCCACTAATATGCAATTCTTTCAGGAAGGAGCTCATCTTTTTATCATCGGCGGCTACGCTTATAGTGAATCCAAAGCTACTCATATTACTTTCCCTGCTTTAACCATTGTTGATTTGAAGGGTTTAGTCAGTAACATCAGAGGAGAAAAAAGCATTACAGCTGATTTTCAGCAGATACAGCATGAAGATTTTGCTGTTACCGGAGGCTATTTGGGAAAGATTGATTCTGATTTTTATTTGGTTGGAGGACATCGATTCGATGGGCAGTATAATCCTATGGGCCATGCTACTTTCACTCAAACTTATACGAATGCCATTCGTAAGTTTTCCTTAAAGAATTCGGATGGTAGCTGGTCTTTGGATCAGATAGAAGAAATATATGATCCGGTGCATCTGCATCGGCGCGATTATAACCTGCTGCCGCAAATTTTTCCGGATGGTACTTTTGGATATACCATTTTCTCGGGTGTTTTTCAGATCAACGAGGATCGCCCTTTCCTTTATCCGGTGGATATTACCGCAGAAGGGTATGAACCGCACACCGGATTCAATCAGTATTTGAGTAATTACCACTCTGCTTGTGCGACTTTATATGATCGGGACGGCAATGCTATGCATAATTTGTTCTTTGGCGGTATCAGCCAGCATTATTACGAAGGGGATAGCCTGGTAAAGGACAACAATGTTCCATTTGTGAAGACGATCAGCCTGGTGAGCCGGGATAAAAACGGCCAACTGGAGGAAGTTCGCCTGCCCGTAGAGATGCCTAACTATCTGGGCGCGAGCGCCGAATTTATCCTCAATGGATCTCTTCCGTTGGCGGGGCCGGATATCATTGAACTTGCCGATGTCGAAGCTGATTCTTTTCTGCTAGGGTATATTGTCGGAGGGATAGAGAGCGGGGTGCAAAATGCGTTTGCTTTTAATAATACAGAGGCCACAGCGGCTTCGACCACCGTCTACAATGTTTATCTAAAAAAAGCGGATGTAAGTACGGCCGTTGCAGACAAGATGCCTGGCTATCACAGTTTTCAATTTGACGCTTATCCCAATCCTAATCATTCCAAAGCTTTTACACTGAAGGTGGATCTTCCTGAGAAAGGCCTGGTAGAGGTATTCGTAACCGATGCCGCAGGCCGACTTATCATGAACCATCGGAAGTTTGGTTTGCTCGAAGGGGAAAATAGCTTTGAAGTAAGTGTTAAAAAACGGCTCAAAGGGCCGGTTTTTATTACAGCAATCCTCAACAATCGGTACGCGGCTACCAGTAAAATGGTTTTTGACTAAGGGGTTGTGTGAAAAGTCCTTTGGCCTTTTCACACAACCAATAATATTCTTTTGGGAGGTCGTTTTAAGGCATGTTTCACATGCTGATAAAAGTAGTTGACACTTTTTTTAACTGCTAGACACAAAAAAAGCCTTTATCCCAAGGGATAAAACAAAGTTCTTTGACAG
>JAUIKE010000300.1 GCA_030430845.1 Bacteroidia bacterium
GATAAAAGGCCCTTATTAAAAAGCAAATCAAATGAAGAACTCCGTCTTTTCATCAGCAGTAAACTTTCTGAAAGACGAGCCTTCTATGAGCAGGCCCGAATCACCGTTTCTCAGCAAACGGAGGCAGATAATTTTACAGAAGTTATTTTGAAAAAGATCCATGAAAAAAAATAATTGGATCATTGCGGGCATCGACTACGGCAGTAAACTGGCCGGCTCAACGGTCATTGCATTCCTGAAGGATGGAAAAATCCAGTTAAGTAGTAGTGAGAAAAAAAAAGATGCAGATGCCTTTATTTTAAAATGGGCACAACAATCAGCTCCTAAACAAATTTTTATCGATGCCCCCCTATCCCTACCCGGCGTATATACCGGCTTACCCTATTGTGAAGACTATTTTTACCGGCAGGCCGACAAAGAGCTGAAAGCCATGTCTCCTATGTTTCTGGGAGGCCTGACAGCCCGTGCTATGAAGTTAAAAAGGCAATTAGAAAGCGGGAATATTCAGGTGCTGGAAGTATATCCTGGTCACTTGGCCAAAAAGTTCTCTTTGAAAGATCTGGGCTACAAAAAGCAATTAATCCATTTACCAGCTGTACTTCAAAAACTAGCTCCACAACTGGAGGAGTTTGATTGGGAAGCTGAACCCATAACTTCCTGGCATCATTTGGATGCGATGCTTGCTTTGTTATGCGGCATTAGATATTCAGAAAACAAGCATGAAAGTTATGGGAACAAAGAAGAAGGATGTATTCATGTTTGACCGGGTGAGTAGCTCCCAGTCAAACATAAACGCAGGGGGCAAATTTAAATTTCCAGCTTTGTCACACGATATGAAAAGTACTTGTCGATCATTTTCATGGCTACACTGGAAGGCATCACTTTGAACACAAAATTCCTTAAAGCGATCAGAAAAGGGTTGGTCAGTTGCCCCATCCTCCCCAATTTCAGACTTTCATTGGTAATTTCTTTGGAACGTGGGTATTGTAATTCTTCATATCGGGCAAAGGCCTGAGAGTTCAATCCATATTTTTGGAGTGCCTTGGCTAGTATATATGCCCCTTCAATGGCCATGCAACCACCCTGGCCTAAATTGGGAGTAGTAGGATGAGCAGCATCCCCGATTAAAGTAGCCGTGCCTACCGTCCATCCCTTATGCGGCTTTCTATCAATCAAACTGTTTTTTATAATATTTTCGGTGTTTGCGATGAGTTCTGGAATCGGATGGTGCCAATCGCCAAATAATCTAAACAACTTTTCTTTGACATCTTCAGGGGCATCGTCCTGCATAAAAGCTTCATTACAGGTCGCCCACCAGCCATAAACACCGTCTTTGATAGGAACGATCCCTACTCTTTGCCCATTGCCATAAGTTTCACTCCCATATCCAATGTCAAAATCCGTTTTTACGACTCCACGCCAGATGTTATATCCTCTGAAAAGTGGTTGACCGTCACCGATGATATGTTGACGGACGACCGAATGTATTCCGTCTGCACCGACGACCGCATCGAAGATCATCGATTCTTTCTGTTCAAAGCTAAGTTCGACCTGACCGTTCTCTTTATGTGTAAGAGCCTTTAAGCCAAAGCCTGTGTGCAGTTCCGCATCGATATTTTTCAGCAAAATCCGATGTAAATCCGCCCTGTGAATACAAATAACCGGGTAATCACTTTGAGGTTCCGACTTACTAAGAATCGCTCCTTTGCTTGTTTTCAGATACACTTTTTGAAACTGTCCGCTGTTTTCGAGAATTTCCGGAAGGAGTCCGATGGCGTCCATTACACATAGAGCGTTGGGGAAAACACTAATGGCGGCCCCTACTTCTCCAAAATCTTCTTTTTTTTCAAAAATATGAATATCGTATTCCTCTCTTGTTAAACAGCGAGCGAAGGTCAATCCTGCAATCCCTCCGCCAATAACCGCGATTTTTTTATTTTTTTTCATCGATGTATCTATTTTTTTCAATGTTCTTACAAAGTATCTCAGGTCGAGACTACTTCCAACCCCAAACATACATTTAAATTTATATATTGAAGTTGTTTATAGTTTCCTTAATCCTGCTTTCAGATTAACATAATTTTCACTTCCCAATCCATAAAATTTTTTTAGCTTTATTTTTCCTTGTAGAAAATAATATATGAGCTTTCCAGTTAACATTCCCTTTTATGCTTTTAAACTGCGGCTGCTGTCCGGCACCCAGATCATTAAGCCGATGGCTGACCCTCATGCCCTTCGCGTGGGCGAATCTCTGTCGGGCATTGCACAGAAGTACGCAGAAGAACTTCAGGAAAAAGTCCTCAACAAGGGGGCTTATAAAGATATTCTGGATGAATACACAGAAGGAGCTTTTTTAAAAGATCGCTTATCTGTCGACTTTTCCGCATCGAGGGACCGCATTAGCTTTCCTGCCTTTGAACTGGAGTTTGACTTTTTTTATACCCAAAACGAAAAAGGCCTGTGGGGTGTCGTCCCGAGCCTCGACATTGAAAGTTTTGCGGATTCTTTTGAAGAGCTACAATTTAGATTAGAAGCCGCCATTCGGACGCACTTCATACGGAAAAAAAAGCTGCAACACGTTCGCTTCATCATTTCCGCTATTTGGTTTGAAACGATAGAACTACTGAAAGAAGACCTTCAGTTAGAAACCCTGACCCCTAAAGAAATTGATGCCAAAAGCAAGGCGAATGCCACCAAACTGCTTCCGAAGGTAGCCCGTCCCCTCATAGTGGACAAGCGGGTGGCCTACGGCCGAAAAAAAGAACTCGACCAGATTTTAAGAGGCCTCAAAAACAAGTTTTCCAGAAACATCATTTTAGTTGGACCTTCCGGGGTCGGCAAAACAGCTATGATCTGGGAAACCGCTCTCCACTACCAGAAAAATAAAAATAAAGGGCAGATCTGGGAAACTACGGCCTCTACCCTGATCAAAGAACTCACAAAACAGACCGGCTGGCAGGACAACCTCGCCTACCTCTGCCAGGAACTGGCCAGCGGAGAAGACCTGCTATTTGTCCGTAATCTTATGGAGCTCTTCGAAGTTGGAAAGTATGAAGGCAATAGTGTCTCCATAGCCGAATACTTACGCACGTATATCAGCCGGGGTGAAATAACCGTCTTGACGGAATGTACCGAAGAAGAACTAGCCAGGATCGAACTGCGCAGTCCCAACTATCTGTCGTTTTTCCAAATCATTCGACTGGAAGAACCCAAAAAACAACTGGAGCAGATCATTCTTAAGAAGATCACGGACATGGCTGCGGATCAGAAGATCAAGATCACCGAAGAAGCTATTAAGGAAGTGCTGCGCCTTAATAAGCGATTTTCTCCGTATGCCGGCATGCCGGGCAAGCCTATACGCTTTCTTGAAAGTCTGCTGATAAACCGGAAAAATCCACTGCACAGCCAGAATAAGACCAGCCTGATCGGACGTACAGAGATCATCGAAGCCTTTTGTGAAGATTCGGGTATGCCCAAATTTATGGTCGACCCCGAAATTGCGATGGATACCCAGGCTATTCGCAAAGAATTTAATGAAAATGTTTTCGGTCAGGAAAAAGCCGTAGACAGTCTGGCTAATATCCTGGCTTCCGTAAAAACCGCCCTGACCAGAACAGGGAAGCCCATCGCCTCCTTTTTCTTTGTAGGCCCTACGGGAGTGGGAAAGACCGAACTGGCTAAAGTACTGGCACACTTTATGTTCGGTCATCGCAGCAAGCTGATTCGCTTCGATATGAGTGAATATTCGAGCCCTTATTCCGTCATGCGCCTGATCGGTACGGACTATCGGTCGGATGGAGTCCTTACCTCTGCTATCCGGCGAGAGCCTTTTGCGGTATTACTGTTTGATGAGATCGAAAAGGCCCATGCTAATTTTTATGATCTGCTGCTGCAAATACTCAGCGAGGGCCGCCTGACCGACAGCCAGGGGCGCTTGGTCAATTTCTGTAGTACCATCATTATTATGACCTCTAATATTGGCGCTCAGAAGCTGCAAAGTAACAAGATCGGGTGGAAAAACGAGCTTAAAGTTTCGGAAGTAAAGGACCATTTCCTAAATGCCGTCCAAAAGTACTTCCGTCCGGAGCTCCTGAATCGTATTGATGACATCATCCCTTTTGAACCCTTGGATAATATAACGATCCGCTTCATTGTGGAAAGGGAAATTAGACTTTTAAAAAATCGAGAGGGGATCAAATTTAGAAAAATAAACCTCCAGATCGAAGATCAGGTTTTGGATTACCTGGGGTCCAAAGGCTACCATCCCAAATTTGGGGCTCGCTATTTGCAACGAACAGTCAGAGAGGAACTGATCATCCCTCTGGCTCACCAACTTAACGACTATGACTTCGATGATCAACTGATCGTGAATGTACATCTGGACCCGACAGAAGGTATTCAGGTGAGTATCGAAGCTGACCCTCTAGGGCTTGACCTACTCATCGAAGAGCTCGATATGATCAATCATGCCGACCATGCCAGTATGTTGAGAAGGCAAGTCGTCAAGCTTACGGAAGGGGCCTTATATATGCGGCTGCTCAGTGAACTGGATATTTTGGAAAGAGAAAAAAAACACTTAAAGGATAAATTCTGGGAAGACAATAAGAATGCCAAAAAATACACTTACTATATCCAGACCAAACAAAAGCTGGAGAAGTTATTGGAAGAAAATGAGGAATATGAATTGAGTCTAAACCTGGCTGCACTCAACCTGGAAACTTACCGGCCCGAAATTGCCGATCATTTGAAAGATTGGGAAGTCCGCTTTTTCGATCTAAAAAAAGAAATTTATTCTAATTTGACCCCAAGAGCCAATCAATGCCACATAGGTATCTACGGGGTTGACATGGTCCCGGTCCTTAGGTTTTATCACCAGGTTCTAAAAAATAAAGGCTTTCAAGTCGGTGCTCATGCCGTCTGGTTTAGAGAATCCCACTATATGGAAGAGGTATTAAATGAAGATGGCACCACTCAAAAGAGGGAAGAATACATCACAACTATTTTAGATCCGGAATCGCTGTACACCTTCAAACCTGAAAATCCCAAAGATATTTTATACGGTGTTGAGTTATCTATCAGCGGTAGCTGTGCATATTTGTTTCTTAAAGAAGAATCCGGCTATCAGAAATGGATGATTGACAAAGGTTACCGCAATTTTTACGTGCAGGTGCAAAATGAAGCTTTTCGGACCCCCGCAAGGATCCACCGAAAGGATTTTTACAACCGCCAGAACGTGCGACGGACCGTCGAGAGCAATAGCATAAAGGATTCCTTATATAAAATCAACAGAGAAATATCTATCGACCATTTACCAAAGTATTTAGAAGAAAAATTGGAAGAACGTTTTGTTCTAAAGCTTCAAATGGAAGTCTTATAGAAAGGGGCTGGGTTGTATAAAAACCTGACAGCCGGCCGGCTGTCAGGTTTTTATACAACCCCCTTTTTACATTCTACCCAAATTGCATGGCAACTTGTTTTTTTTAAAAATTAATCAGTGAAAAAATGAGAGTAGTTTCGATATTAACAATCTTGATGTTTCCCATACTAATGAGTGCACAGTACAATGACGAACTGGGATACTACTGGGTAAACTTTACAGAAAAATCCGATACGGCCTATACGCTGGAAGAGCCATACACCTTCATGTCGCAAAAGGCTATTGAACGCAGGATTCGTCATCAGATCCCTTTCGACCACAAGGATTTGCCCGTCAACCGGAATTTTATTCAGCAGCTACAGGAGATGGGGGCTGAAATACATAATACTTCAAAATGGTTCAATGCCGCCACCATCGTTTTTGAAAAAGAACGGATCACAGAGGTAGAAAAACTGGATTTTGTAAAGGGAACTGAATATGTGGGCCGATACATCATTCGCAAACCGCATACCCCTTCCAACTATCAACCTGACACACTCAACCCTAGTCTCTTATTGAATGTCTATCATGGTTTTGCTGCTCCTCAAACCCGCCTAATCAATGCCGATGCACTGCACCAGATGGGATTTCGAGGCGAAGGGATCAATGTCGGTGTAGCGGACGGAGGCTTCATCAACATCGACAAAATGCCTTTTATGGAAAATACATTGTTGGCTCACAATCGAGATTTTGTAGAAAAAGACGATGTCGTATTAGAATCCAGTAGTCATGGCTCCAAGGTTCTGGCATTGATGGCCGGAAATCTGCCGGGCTATTTTGTAGGTACTGCCCCGGGCGCTACCTATACCTGCATGAAAACCGAAGATACCCGCGGTGAATACCGGCTGGAAGAGTGCAACTGGGTAGCAGCTTTGGAGTATGCCGATAGTTTAGGACTGGATGTAGTGAATACTTCTCTGGGATACTCTACTTTCAATGATAAGCAAATGGATTATACCTATGAGCAATTGGATGGTAAAACAGCCATTTCAAGTAAGGCCGCTCAAATGGCCTATGACAAGGGTATGATCCTGGTAGTCAGCGCAGGCAATGAAGGTAACGGATCCTGGAAACACATCAATGTACCGGCCGACAGCAAATATGTACTGACCATCGGCGCTACGGATCTGGCCGGGCAAAAGGCGGGTTTTTCTTCCTTCGGCCCGACTGCTGACGGCCGCGTAAAGCCGGATGTGTCAGCTCCCGGATCCTCCATTGTTGTTCCTGCTATCAATGGCCACAAAATCACCTTTGGCAGCGGCACTTCTTATGCTGCCCCCATCACAGCCGGTGCAGTAGCATGCCTGTGGCAGGCTTTTCCCAGCAAGTCGAACAAAGAGATTATGGAGGCGATCAAAGAAAGCGCTCATCAGTATGACAATCCGGATAATGAGTTGGGTTATGGAATCCCGGATTTTTTGAAGGCCTATCAGATATTGAAGGGAAG
>JAUIKE010000301.1 GCA_030430845.1 Bacteroidia bacterium
AATTATACGTATCTGCAAACGGAACTATTAGACGATGTGGTTTTCGAAAGTGGTAATGAACTTGAAAATGCTCCGAATCACAGCCTGGGCTTATGGGTCAACTATCAATTCGATAAACTACTAAAGGGTGTTTCTTTGGGGTATGGCGTTTTCCATCAGTCCAGCTATTTTGGTGATAAAGACAATTCAGAAGGAAGGCTCCACCCTGCCAACACCAAGATGTCGCTCGCTGTTGGCTATGAGGTCAGTCGATTCAAATTTCGTCTGAATGTCGAAAACCTGACTGATGAGCGCACCTATTTCAATTCATTTGGATATTACTGGCTGCCTCAACCACCGAGAAGAATATTGTTGTCTGTGTCCACACATTTTTGAGAAATGTATCTTAGAAAAATTTAAAATTTAAGCCAGATGGATAATCTGAGACGGTTAAGTTTTTATGGGTTTTTTGTCGCTTCACAACTGACTTTTTGGGGTTGTAAGCAGGATGCAGGGACTTCTCCATTTACGAGTTGATCGCAGGAATTTGCCCCAGCGAGGCAGCGGATGGAAGATGAAAAGGTAGCCCTCTTACTCAAATACCATTTGATCAGACATTAGACGATTGCAAATGTGGACACTCAATAATTATGAATGCCCCATGTGTCAGCCCCTTAATTAGTTTGATCTTACTTTAGATTTGAACTCAATACTGGATGGTATTTTTTCCAAAGGCTACTTCCTATATTTCATTGGTTTCTTTTTACTCCCTAAAAAAGTTTATCAATCAGTTCAATAACTTACCTGTTAACGGAATTACACATTACGAGGCAAACCCCGGATTAAATACTATATAATCGTCCCGCCCGGATAATCAACAAAGGGTGAGCGCTCTAAATCAGGAGCAAGATAAAAATATTATTGCGACTAAGTTGCATTTTATGAATATTTTTTGATACATTGTTGCATTTGTAGTTTTCACCTAAACCAATACTCGAAAGCCAATTATTCAACCCGACGGATCATGAAACCCAAATTATTTTTCTTTTGCCTGCTCTATTCCTTCTCCGGAATAAGCCAGACCGACCTCACCGGAAATTTTCCGCCACCCGAAAAACTCCAGGAAATCAGGGCAGTTGCCACTGAAGAGCCTATCAAAATTGACGGCAAACTGGATGAGCCCGACTGGCAAAGGGCTCCGCTGATCAAAGATTTTTTTAGAAAAGAACCTCGCCAGGGGGGCCATTACAAATACAAAACCGAAGTCCGGATTTTGTATGACGATAAAAACCTGTATATCGGAGCCTTTTGTAAGGATTCGTTAGGCTTAAAGGGCATCCGGGTGCAAGACCTCCGGCGGGATTTCCTTTGGGGGGAAAATGATATTTTCGGAATCGCCCTGGATCCCCAAAATCTGAAACAGTATGCCGTGGCCTTCCAAACCACCCCTTACGGGAACCAACGCGACTTTCAGAACTTTAACGGCAATGTTGTGGATAATGGCTGGAATACCTTATGGTCGGTTCGTACTCATCGGACCGAAGAGGGCTTTTTTGCCGAATTTGCCATCCCCTTCAAGTCACTGCGTTATGATACCCCTTCTCAATCTGACAGCCTGAGCTGGGGCCTTACTTTTGTTCGCTATGCCCGAAGAGAAGTGGAGCAGTCTGTTTTTCCACCTATCCCCCAATCCTTTACACCCTACCGAATGACCTATGCCGCACAGCTCAAGGGCCTTCAACTTCCGCCTCCTTCGGCTAATATTCGGCTCCAGCCTTATACTTTGATGCAATACGATGAAAATCAATTCGGAGAAGAAAAAAACAACAATACCAACTTTAAGATCGGAGGAGACGTCAAATGGGCCGTCAACCCCCGAACGGTAGTGGACCTAACCATCAATACCGATTTTGCACAAGCAGAGGTTGATCGGGCAGTCAATAACCTGGAACGATTTAATATTTTTTTTCCTGAACAAAGGCAATTCTTCCTGGAAAACTCCGGTATCTGGGCAGGAGGACTTCAGCAGGATATTCGGCCGTTCTTCAGTAGGAGGATTGGTTTGCAGGGGAGTTTCAATGCGGCTCCTGCGCCTATTGATGTCGGATTGCGGTATACCCAACGAGATGAGAAAAAGGCTTTGGCCGGCATGTATATTCACCAGGGAGCAACCGATCAATCTCCGGGGGCCAGTTTCGGTGTTTTGAGGTATTTGAAAAATTATGGCCGGGAAAACAACATAGGGATCATGCTCACTCATCGGATGGATGAGGCCTCCTCAGAACTAGACCTAATGGGAAAAAACAACAGTACCCTAAGCATCGACGGCTTAATCCGACCCACCAGCCAATGGTCTATTTCGTATATCCTTTCCGCCTCCAGGGATTATGAAAGCAATCAAAACGGCTATTCCGGACGATTTTTTACCGGAATTAACTCAAATGACTTTTACCTGGGCTGGGTGACCGGTATCATCAGCGAGAACTACAATCCTGAAATGGGCTTTGTTATTCAAAAAAATGTGCTGTGGCATAATCCAGGAGGCTATTACATCTGGCGTCCGAAAAACATCAAATGGATCCGGCGCTGGGACCCGGGGATGTTTGTGAGTTATTATCAGGATGCCGATAACCCTTCTAATTTCCAGCAGGCCAGTCTCTATATTTTCCCCGTTTATGTGTTCTTTCAAGATGGTAGTTTTGTGGAGTATGCCATCACGCCTACCTGGCAAAATATTAATTTCGACTTCGCACCTCTGGGCTTGTCCATTCAACAAGACGACTACTATTATGCTCGACATTTAATCCGGTTTAATTCCGATCTGTCGAAGAAATATTCTATCAATGGCCGTTTTGGCTGGGGGCGGTTTTATGACGGTAAAAGGCTAACGACCAACGTGGGCCTGCGTTTTGCACCCATTCCCCATCTGGCTTTTACAGCGGATTATGAATTCAACGATCTGAAAAATATAGGGATAGAATCTCAGGATTTGCAGACGCATTTGGTGACCCTGGGCCTACGCATGGCGGCCAACCCCCGCTTGCAATTGTCGGTATTTTATCAATACAACTCATTTGACGACAGTGCCCGCTGGAACCTGCGCGGAAGCTGGGAGTTCAAGCCCCTGTCATTCGTCTACCTCGTTTTCAATGAGAATGCCCTGCAGGACCTGGACCAAAGCAATCGATCCGTGATTTCAAAGGTGAGTTATATTCGGCAGTTTTGAAAAACCTTACTCTTGTTTTATTTTCTCCACGGGATTCACCCTGGCTGTCTTCAAACCCCGCAAACTCGCCGTACCAAGCGCAATGCTTAGCGTAATCAGTCCGGCCCCGACAAAGACCCACCACTGCAGGTCCACCCGGAAGGCAAAATCCTTTAGCCATTCATTCATGCCGAGCCAGGCCAGGGGCGAGGCGATGAGGATGGCAATCAGGACCAGCCGTAAGAAATCCTTGGAGAGCAGACCAATAATATGGAAGATAGAAGCTCCCAGTATTTTACGGATGCTCATCTCCTTCATCCGACGTTCGCTCAGATAGGCGACGAGTGCGAACATGCCCAGGGCCGCAATGATAAAGGCCAAAATGGCAAAATAGCTGAATACCTTGGCCAGCCGGCTCTCCTTCAAATAGAATTCCTGAAAAGCTTCGTCCAGGAAGAAATATTCAAAGGGCCTTTCCGATATCTCGTTTTTCCATACCTCAGAAAGCTGACCGATGTATTGATCGAGATCATCAGTTTGCAGACGGATGACAAAATTGTCGAGAAAATAAGAAACCGGCGCTACCGTGAGCACCACGGGCTCCATCTGGTGATGCAGCGACTTGAGGTGGAAGTCCTTTACTATACCGACTACTTCACCAATTTTGGGTTCGCCTTCCGCTACGCCGCTCATATTGATCCGAAGCCCGTCGAGACTTTGGACGTTGAATTTCTTCGCGGCGGCCTCATTCAAAATGAAGGCATTACTTGCGTCGCTACCGAAATCTTTGGAAAAGGGCCGTCCGTCCAGCATCTCCATCTGCATGGTCGAGATGAAGTCTTCCTCTACCAGCAAAGTCTGCAGATCCGCTTCGATGGATTTCCCCTGACCGCTGATGGTGGTAATAAAATTGTAATATCCGCGGTCCCAGGGGAAATTGGAAATGGCCGAAACAGAAGTAACGCCCGGAACTCTTAAAAACTGCTCCTTGGCAGCCGTAAAGTTATTTTGGATACTGTCGTCCCGGATGGGGATGATCATCAGCTGTTCGGCTTGCAGACCCAGGTTTTTTTGTTGGATAAAACGGAGCTGCTGCTGAATGGTGAAGGTAGCAACCAATAATACCACAGCAATGACAAACTGGAAAATGACAAATCCGTTTTTTATAAAACCGCCTCCGGCGACTCTGGCAGTCAAACTTTGCCCTCCTTTAATCACATTCGTTAATTTGAACCTGGAAACGGCCAGGAAAGGGAAAACGGCATTCAGGAATCCCATCAGCGCCAGTACTGCAAATGTGCCGGCAGCGAGCTGCCAGTTGCTGTTTTCCCATAAGCTCAAGTCCCTCCCCATGATGTTATTGAAACCGGGAAGGGTGATTTGGACAAACAGCAAGGCTAGCAATAAAGCGATCAGGAGATATACAAAACTCTCCACGCTCAGTTGAACCAAAATGTCATTTTTATTGGCACCCAGTACCTTTCGCATCCCGATCTCCCGCAGCCGCTGGAAGCCTTTTGACAGCGCCAGGTTGATGTAATTCGAGCAGCCGATGGCCAGTATCAGAAAGGCGACGGCCAGGAGAATATACAAAACGGAAGCGCTGGTAGCCGGCTCCAGATCTCCTTCCAGGCGCTCAAAATGGACCTTTCGCAATGGCTGCATCTCGAAACTTTTTTGAGCGGCTAATCTGGCTGACAGATGCTCCTTTGGGAAGTCGTCCATCCTGGCCATTACTCGCTCGGCATCGGCCTTGTTCGGTATTTTGGCAAAGGTGTACATCGGGGGGTAGTACCAGGAGTGCTGCGGGTGCAAGGCCCAGTCGCCTAATACTTTTCGGACGAGCGGCATGGCCGCCACAAAGTCAAACTGTAAGCTGGAATTGTCCGGCAGGTCCTCGATCACTCCGCTTACCTGAACGCTGATGTTGCCTTCCAGTAGCAAAGATTTTCCGATAGGGTTTTGGGTGTTAAAATACCGCTGGGCAGTGGAGCGGGTGAGCACCACTGCATTGGGCTGATCAAGTACTTTTTCCGGCAGCCCTTGTTCAAATCGGAAGGAGAATAGTTCGAAGAAAACGGAGTCGGCGAAGAAAAAACTGCTTTCCTGATTCAATAAATTGTTCTCGGGGTTTTTCACTGATAAATTATAGGGGAAGTAACGACATACTTGCTCCATTTCCGGGAAAGTGGAAGATAGGAGTGGAGCTAAAGGAGGGTAGGCATTGGCCAGGTGCCGGATGGTTCCATCCTCGTTTTCCAGGGTCGTAATGCGGTAGATGTCCTCTGTATGCTCGTGGAACGAATCATAGCTCCATTCTTCGTTGACGTACAGTAGGATCAAAAGGCAGGCGGCGATGCCTACGGCGAGTCCGAAAATATTGATAAAGGCATAATTCTTGGCGTTGAGTAATTGCCGACCGGTGAATTGCAGGTGTTTTTTCAGCATGGGCCCCTTGTTTGGTAAAAAAAATAATTTGCGAAAATCGATGATGCCGGGACGGAAAAGCAATAATACTTGTCGGATAAAATATCGTTTGCCTTTTTTCTGACCATATTCGGAGGCCTTGGCGTGGTAGCGTTCCATTAGGTCGCCTTCAATATCCTCGGCCATTTCCGGCCGACAAAACCAGCGAAAAAAGCGGAGGGCCCACTTAGGCGGATCTTTCATTTTCTGATTCTGCACAATTGGTCGTTTTAGTAGGTTATTCAAAGGCAATTCTCGGGATGGCATCCCAAAGCTGCTGTCGCTGTTCTTTTGTTTCCTGCAATGCTTTCTGGCCGTACTTCGTTACCTTAAAAAAGCGCTTTCGCTTGCCCCCTCGAACAGCAGTAGGTTCACCCAGCTCCGATGTCAGGTAGCCTTTTTTTTCTAAGCGACTCAGTACCGTTCGTAAGGAACCAATGCTGACGTCACGCTTTAAGCGGCTTTCTATTTCATTTAGAATGGTAATTCCGTAGGCGTCTCCGTAAAGTATGGCTACGGTTAAAAGCACGACTTCTTCGAATTCTCCGAGGCGGTGTTTGCTCATTATTTGCTATTTTAGACTTAAATGTAGTTATTATTTTTGATAAAAGCTACATTTAAGTTCTTTATAAATAAAAAGAGGGCAGCCGAAAGGCTGCCCTCTTTTTTATTATTAATGCTCGGGCGTCAGCCCAAGGATTAACAGCTATCAAGCCGCAGGCTTATAAATCCTGCTAATCAAGTTGTCAATCACATACGCCTTCGACTGCGAATAAAAGGTGTCCATCTCCTTCAGATAACGATGGTAGAAAAAGTTCAGCACCAGCCCGATCAGTAAGGCCACGAGAGTGGTGTCAAAAGCGACATACAAGCTCTGCGTGATCTGTGGCATACCTTCCGCCGTTTTGGCCAGGTGGGCCATTCCGATAGAAGTCGACAAGCCGATCAGGGTGCCGATGAACCCAAGGGACACAACCGAGCTAAGCAAGTAGCGGACGATCTCGAGATCTCCTTCCAGTTGCTCTTTGCTGTTTTCTACCTGGGCGGAGAAGACCTGCAAAGTCTCGCTGATCGATTGATCATTGCGGTACTGGGTACAGGCTTTTTTGATGAAATCGCCGACCAGAGTAGATTGCCCTTGCTGTTCCAGGCGAA
>JAUIKE010000062.1:2500-40089 GCA_030430845.1 Bacteroidia bacterium
CAACTCTTCTATTCAACAAAACCTTCGTCCTGTTTTTACGTTTCTCGAAAAGCGAGTGCAAATGTAATTGCTTTTTTTATTCTACGCAAGTCTTGCCGAAAACTTTTTAATATTTTTTTATTCTCCAGGGAAATTGGAGTGGAGTGCAATTATAGTAGAGGCCAGCAGCGGCGTTAGTGACCTGGTGACTTGGAGTCACCAGGTCACTAACGATTTTTTCACGCAGATACAAAGTTACTCGCTTTTCCCCTCACCCGCTACCCACTGTCCGCTTTTGTCCGGAATTGTCCGCTTTTTCAAAAAAAAAGGAACTGAAAAATCAGCTCCCCCTTTTATTTCTTTGCTTTTTCTTCTTAATCCTACTCTTAATCTTCTCGCGTTTGTTGAACTTCTTCTTCTCATCGATCAACTTCGGGATCAGATCCTCTCGCCCGATACTCTTCAGCTTATCCCGGATTTGCTGATGATTCTCCCGCTTGTGCCAGAAGAAAAACATATGCTGCTGCCGCTTTTCTTTTTTGGACTTAGCCGTGTATACCGGGCGAAGTGTATAGGGATGTACTCCGGTATACCATATAATAGTAGCCACCGTCATGGGAGTAGGCGTAAAATCCTGTACCTGCTCGAGCTTGAAGCCCATGTCCTTGGTTTCAGCTGCCAGGTTGGCCATGTCCTCAGCTTGAGAGCCGGGATGACTGGAGATGAAGTAGGGTATCAAAGGCTGATTCAGCCCATGCTTTTTATTATAGTAGTCGTATTTCTTTTTGAATTCATGGAAATGCTTAAAAGAAGGTTTACGCATAACCTTTAGAGTGGCATCTGAAGTATGCTCCGGGGCCACCTTTAACCTACCGCAAACGTGGCGGGTCACTACCTGCTCCATATACTCATCCAGGCTACCATCATTGTTTTTATTATAGCTATCTACCAGCAGGTCGTAACGTATTCCACTCCCCACAAAAGCCTTTTTCACCTCCGGATGGGCATCTACCTTGCGGTATATCTCCGTTAAAGGTTTATGGCTGGTATCTAAATTACTGCATACCACCGGATGGATGCAGGAAGGGGCCACGCAACGATCGCAGATCGACTGATCTTTTCCCTTCATCCGGTACATATTGGCCGAAGGCCCGCCCAGATCGGAGATGTAACCTTTAAAATCGGGCATCTTCGTTACGGCATCCACTTCCTTCAGGATCGACTCTTCAGAACGACTGGCAATAAATTTCCCTTGATGGGCAGATATCGTGCAAAAACTACAGCCCCCAAAACAGCCCCGGTGCATATTCACCGAAAAGCGGATCATTTCGTAGGCAGGAATGGCTCCCCGTTTATCGTATTTTGGATGCGGCACCCGGGTGTAAGGAAGATCAAAAGAAGCATCGATCTCCTCTTCCGTCATCGGCGGATATGGAGGGTTAATAATAAGGGTATCGCCGCCCACCTTTTGCAAGATCCGACGGGCATTCACTTTATTAGATTCCTGTTCAACGATTTTGAAATTAGCAGCGAAGGCTACCTTGTCTTTCAGACATTTTTCGTGAGAATTGAGCCAAACGTCTTCCCAGTTTTTGTTTTTGGGCACTTCTTCCTCTCTTGACCTCAGCAGTGCCGTTTGAGGAATCGTATCTAAAGAATGGAAAGGGACCCCTTTTTGAAGTAATCTAAGTATTTCCCGCAATGGCATTTCACCCATGCCGTACACAAGCATGTCTGCCCCGCTATCGGTAAGAATGTTGGGAAAAAGTTTGTCTGCCCAATAATCATAATGCGTAACTCTTCGTAAGGAAGCCTCGATACCTCCCAGCAAAACCGGCACGTCCGGATAGAGGGTCTTTAAAATTTTGGTATAAACCCGGGCGGCATAATCGGGCCTAAACCCAGCCTGGCCTCCCGGCGTATAGGCATCGGTTGACCTTTTCCGCTTAGCTGCTGTGTAATGGTTAACCATCGCATCCATACACCCAGAGGTAACGCCGAAGAAAAAACGAGGCTCCCCCATTTTTTTGAAATCCCGCCAATCATCTTGCCAGTTTGGTTGAGGAACCAGGGCAATGCGAAATCCTTCACTTTCAATAATTCTGCCAACTACGGCAGCTCCAAAAGCGGGATGGTCTACATAAGCATCGCCGGAGATCAGAATCACGTCTAATTCTCCCCATCCCCTCATCTCTACTTCCTTTTTAGTGATTGGAAGCCAATCTGTTACCGGCCTTTGCGTTTGCATATTGAATTATTTATTGGCAAAGCTATGAAATTCCTTGAATCTCAGCAATATAACATTGAAGAAGTGGAATGGTTGCCTGTCGTCAGCTTAATACTCTTTAATTGCTTATATTTGATACATGAATTTTAACCTCATCTATCAAATTAATCTATTATGAGAAATTCCTTAATCATCCTTTTCCTTTCCAGTCTATTTATCGGGTTAGGCCCACAGCTTTCAGCACAGGACGGTGGCGCTCCAACACCAACCGTCGCAGCTACCAACGATGGCGGGAAGGCCAAGCTAGTTATTTATCGCGACAAACAGTTTGCCGGCTCTGCCCTCAACTTCGCCTTATATATTAACGATGTCAAGTTGTGCAAGTTGAGTAACAATCGATACATCGAATGGGAAGTAGATCCGGGAGAGGTCATTGTTAATGCCAAAAGAGGAGGAATGGAAGCCTTTAAAAAGAAAACAGAGATCAAACTCGATGCAGAAGCCGGGGCTACCTATTATATAAGGTGTGATCTTCAGTCGAGCCTCATGCGCACGCGTATGGAAATGTCAGAAGTGACGAAAAATACCGCAAGCAGAGATATGGAGGAAATGCAAGCTGACGATTGTCAGAATAATATGGAAGAAAATCAAAGAAGAAGGAAGAATAAAAATTGAACAAATAAGGTGTACCTGTCCGGGTACACCTTATTTGTTCAATGAGGCTTGTCTCAAGCGCTCAAATAAAGTCACCACCATAATCAGTAATAAAAAAGAATAGACCGAATCATCCAGCGGTACGGAGGTGACACGAATACCTAAATATTCTTCCGGATTGTAAATGACCACAGGCTCTTGGGTATACCCTCCTGTCAGAACGCCATTAACCATCAGAAAAGGGACCCAGCTCACCAGATAGGCCAAATAGAATCGACTTCGATAAGCATTTTCCTCAAAAAGCAAGTGATAAAGTAAAAATCCGCCGGCCAATATAAACGTAGTAGCCGTATACATATGCCAGAATTTCCAAATGCCTACGGCAAAAAAGAGTAAGATTAACAGTTTGGTTAAAAATGGCTCGATCGACTGAAGCCAATCTTTTTTTATATAAAAATTCAAACACTCATATATAAATACACAAGCAAAGGGTACCGTAAAAAAAAACAACCATTCTTCCACCGGTAAATTCACCAGATAAATACCCGAGAGATAATCATGATTAAATCCCCAAACGCCTTTTTCCGTAAAAAAAACATCCCAAATAATAAAGAAAGCAGCTACAGGTAAAATGGCCGGCAGCAAGTATCTCCACTTCTTGTAAAAATGCACGTTCCTGTCAAATGATAAAGCAAAAACCGGAACGAAAGTAAATAAGTGCAGATATAAATAAACATAGGAACTTTCAAGCCAGGGCAACAATTTCACCTGCGGTACTTCCATAAGCAAATGGTCTGTTTTTACGGTATCAACAGACCAGTGCAAAGCCAGAAACAAAAGGCCCAAAACCGGCAAAAGGTAGCGAAGCCACTTTTTTCTCTTCATTAAAGCAAGTTAAGGCTATTTCTGAGAGCTGAGCTGAAGAGCAAATACATCTTTTTTCCATCATGCACCCGGATACGCTCCTGAGTAACCCTTTCAGCAGGCGATTGCCTGATTTTTTGGAACAGGTTGGTGTAATAAACATAGGCCAGATAAACCCCCAGTCGTACACCTTTGGGCAACTGAATGATTCCCTTATAAGCATCATCAAAATCTTTCTTGATATCAGCTTCGATATCGATCTTATCCTGAGCCGTGAATTGAGTAAAGTCGACTCCAGGAAAATACACCCGCCCCCGATCATCAAAATCACTGGCCATATCCCGCAGAAAATTAATCTTCTGGAAGGCTGATCCAAGACTGCGGGCCGACTCTTTCAACCGCTGGTACATCGCATCATCTCCTTCGCAAAAAACACGCAGGCACATCAGCCCCACCACTTCAGCAGAACCATAAATATATTCTTTGTACTTGCTCGGATCGTATTCGTTAAAGTACAGGTCCATTTCCATACTTTTCAGAAAAGCATCTATCAGTTCGCGTTCGATGTGGTACTTATGAACGGTTTCCTGGAAAGCTTGCAGAACTGGGTTCAAACTGATTCTTTCATCTATGGCCCGGTAGGTATCCTCCCAAAAACGACTTAATAATTCTTCTTTGGGATATTCATGGAAAGTGTCGACGATCTCATCGGCAAAACGTACAAAGCCATAGATCGCATATATGGGACTCCGAAAACGCTTGTCAAACACACGGATCCCAAGAGAAAAGGAAGTGCTGTACCGATTCGTGATCAGTTTGCTACACTCCAAACAAGTTTTGTTATACAACTCTAGCATTTCGAGATAATTTTTAGGTCTGAGTTAATTAGGGAATTCGATGTACAGATATTTGATGCCGTTGCTGAACGGCCTCAAACAAGCTGCTTCTAAATCATTTTCATTACCTCCTCTGCGACTACCTTACCTGAAATCAGGGAAGGTGGAACGCCAGGGCCAGGCGTGGTTAGCTGCCCGGTATAAAAGAGGTTTTTTACCTTTTTGCTTTTTAGTTTCGGTTTTAGAAAAGCTGTTTGTAAAAGAGTATTGGCCAATCCGTAGGCATTACCCTTAAAAGCATTATAGGCTTTCACGAAATCGCTATGTGCAAAAGAACGCTTGTATGTTATATGTTTACGAATTTCTTGTCCTGTCAGATCTTCCAATCGATCCATGACGATACTGAAATATTGCTCCCGAACGGCTTCATTATCCTCTAATCCAGGAGCGGTAGGTATCAGGATGAAGACATTCTCCTGTCCTTCCGGCGCCACGCTGCTATCCGTATAAGAAGGCATGCATACGTAAAAAAGTGGGTCGGACGGCCATCGGGGATCTTCATATATCTCAACAGCATGCTTGCTGAAATCTCTGTCGAAGAAAAGATTATGATGATGCAAATTTTTCAGCTTCTTGTTGACCCCCAAATAAAATAACAAGGAAGATGGGGCCATGGTGCGCTTATTCCAGTAGCTTGGCGAGTAGGTGCGGGCGTGTTCAGGAAGCAAATGTTGCTCGACGTGGTGATAATCGGCTGCACCTATTACAACATCAGAGCTATACGCTCCATCTGCTGTGATCAGCTTGCTTGCCCGGCCACCTTCCACTACAATTTCCTTTACCGGCTCTCCCATTCTGAAGTTCACGCCTTTTTCCATAGCCAGACTCATCATTCCCTTGATGATCTCATGCATACCGCCCATCGGGTACCAGGTACCCAGGCTCATATCCGCATAGTTCATTAAGCTGTATAAGGCAGGCGTTTTTTCGGGAGTGGCACCCAGAAAAAGGACGGGGAATTCAAGCAGCTGGATCAGCTGCTCGTTTTTGAATAGTTTCTTGACATGAGCAGACATACTCGTAAACATCTGGAGTCGGAACATGCTCTTCACCACCCGCAAATCTGCAAACTCCAGAATGGAATGGCCGGGCTTCTGAACAAACTCATTCATGCCCACCTCATACTTGTAAGCTGCTTCCTTGAGAAATTTTCTTAGGTTTTTACTACTACCCGGCTCATAACGTTCAAACATCTGCTCCAGTTCACCCATCTTGGCAGGTACATGCATGACATCATCCTTACCAAATACGACTGAATAAGAGGGGTCCAAACGCACCAAATTGTAATAATCGGAAGGTTGCTTCCCAAAATGCCCAAAGTATTGTTCAAATACATCCGGCATCCAATACCAGCTCGGTCCCATATCGAACATGAAGCCGTTGGCCTCAAACTTTCTGGCCCGACCACCGGGTATGGTGTTCTTCTCAAGGACGGTTACCTCACACCCTTTCGATGCCAGATGGGTGGCTGCTGATAAGCCGGCAAAACCTGCCCCAATGACTGTAACTTTCTTTCCCAAGTTCTTAATTTTTTAACTTCAATTCCGTAAACACCTTTTTTGGGTGCTTACCAATATAACTGGGTTCAGAACATCAATTGGGCAGTTTTGTTTACAGTTTTTTGACTTAATTTTCTGCTGCTGACCAGGCGAGGTATCCTCCTTTCAGATCATAGATATCTTTAAACCCAAGCGTTTTTAATTTTTTAGCTGCATTAGCACTCCTGCGACCGGTACGGCAAAAAATATAGATGGGCTGTTCTTTATCGGTCGCCTCCAACATTTGCCGGCCAAAATCAGAATCAAAAAAGTTTACGTTGCCGGCCGTTTCGATTGTACCATCTCCATATTCCTTCGGAGTACGTACATCAACGAGCTGGATATCCGGATTAGTTGACAATAATTCTTTAAGCTCCGCAACTTCAATTAATTCAATTTTACCGGTCGCTTCTTTTTCATTAGAAGTTTCTTCATTAGTGGAACCGGCTTGCTGGCAGTTGGCGGTTATGAATCCGACACCTACGATCATGAACAATAAAACTCTTTTCATTATTATTTATTTAAAGTCTTTGATGCAAAGTTTTAAAGAGCGACATGAATACACCTTTAAAGGTGGAGACTAGTAAACAAATATAAACGATTACACAAAAAAATTACCACATCCCTACTCAATCTGTATCTTTGCAGCTGTGAAAAATTTAGAGAGATTAATACAAGTATATAAACAAGACGAGCGGGTCAAAAAGATTAATGATTCGCTACAGGCGCCTCAAAAGAGCCGCATTCAGATATCAGGAATGCTCGGTGCGGTGGACGCATTTGTCGTCTCTTCGGTTTACAGAAATAGCCAATCCAGCCACCTTATCATTGCCAACGATAAGGAAAGGGCCGCTTATCTTCAAAATACGCTGGCCAACCTTTTTGAGAAAAAATTGATCCACTTTTTCCCCGATTCTTTTAAAAGGCCAACTAACTTTGAAAAGCTCAACAGCTCTAATGTGCTGGAACGGACCCGGACCATCAGCCGAATCAGTTCTTCTAAAGCCAAAGGAGAATTGGTCGTTACCTATCCGGAGGCCATCTTTGAAAAAGTTGTGGACCCCCAACTGCTCCAAAAGAACCGAATCAATATCGTCAAGGGAGAAAGCCTGGATGTTGATTCTATTATTGAACTCTTGGTAGGTTATGGATTCCGCAGAGAGGATTTTGTGTATGAGCCGGGCCAGTTTTCCATTCGGGGAGGGATTGTAGACATTTTTTCTTACGGAAATGAATATCCTTATCGTATTGAGTTGTTTGATGATGAGGTGGAAGGCATCCGTGTCTTTAACCCCATCAACCAGTTATCCATTCAGGACATCCAATCGGTGTCGATCATACCGAATATAAACACCGAATTTTCCTCATCCGACAAGGTTACCTTGCTTGAAGTGATGCCTGAAGATACGGTGGTGTGGGTCGATAACGTCACTTTCCTGATCGATCGGCTTCAAAATTGCTTTGAAAAAGCCGAAGAGTTTGCCAAAACGATTTCCATTCTGGATAATAGCGAACTGGCAGAGGCTTTCAGGGATCGTTCTTTCATTTATCCAAAAGACATCGTTGAAGCCATTGAGCCTTTCCAGATGATCTGCCTGTCGAGATCCGATCACGATCCGGAATTCAACACCAAAGTTAATTTTCACATCAAACCCCAGCCAAGCTTCAACAAAAACTTTGAGTTGCTGATCCGGGACCTGACCGAAAACCGGCAAAATAATATAGAGAATTATCTGTTCACTGATAACCCTCGCCAGATTGAGCGTTTTTATTCCATCTTCGAAGATCTGAATGCCGATGTTCACCTACATCCGATTGCAAAATCTATTTACCAGGGCTTCATCGATGTAGAGCAAAAAATAGCCTGCTATACCGACCACCAAATCTTTGAGCGCTTTCATCGCTACAAACTCAAACAAGGTTTTAACAAAAACCAGGCCTTAAATGTACGATTGCTTCGAGAACTTCAGGTAGGAGATTTCGTCACGCACATCGACCACGGCGTAGGGAAGTATTCAGGTTTGGAGAAAATCGAGATTAACGGCCATGTGCAGGAATCGGTTCGTTTGAAATATAAAAACAACGACATTCTGTATGTGAGCATCAACTCGCTGCACAAAATATCCAAATACGTCAGCAAAGATTCCGACAAACAGCCCAAGCTCAGCAAACTGGGCTCAGACGCCTGGAAAGCCCTCAAACGCAAAACCAAAAAGAAGGTCAAAGATATGGCCGGCGAGCTGATCAAGCTCTATGCCAAACGAAGGGCCTCCGAAGGCGTCGCTTTTCCCGAAGACGGTTATCTGCAAAATGAGCTGGAAGCTTCCTTTATTTACGAAGATACACCCGATCAGTTCAAAGCTACTCAGGAGGTCAAAGAGGATATGATGAAGCCCTACCCCATGGATCGCCTGATCTGTGGCGATGTTGGTTTTGGTAAAACCGAGGTAGCCATCCGAGCCGCTTTCAAATCAGTGGTCGGTGGAAAGCAGGTGGCCATCCTGGTGCCGACCACCATCCTGGCCCTGCAACATTACCATACCTTTAAAGAAAGGTTGGAAGACTTTGGCGTAACGGTCGACTATGTCAATCGCTTTCGTACTACTAAGGAAAAAAAGGAAATTTACGAGCAGCTGAAAGAAGGCAAAATAGATGTGGTGATCGGTACGCACAGCTTGCTCAATAAGCAAGTTGGATTTAAAGACTTAGGCTTACTGGTCATTGATGAAGAGCAAAAGTTTGGTGTTGCTGCCAAAGAAAGACTGCGCAACTTAAAGGTGAATGTAGATACCCTCACCCTGACGGCAACGCCTATTCCGCGTACCCTGCAATTTTCACTCATGGCTGCGCGCGACTTGTCGATCATACGTACCCCGCCGCCTAACCGGCAGCCCATCCACACGGAGGTGCGTACCTTCAGCGATGAACTCGTGAAAGAGGCCATTTATTTTGAGGTAAACAGAGGGGGTCAGGTGTTTTTTGTGCACAACCGGGTCAAAAATCTGGTCGATATCGCAGCTATGATCAGTCGGCTGTGCCCTGATGTGGACATTGCTGTCGCCCATGGGCAAATGGACCCCAAAAAGCTGGAGAAAACCCTGCTGGATTTTATCGATAAAAAATACGATGTTCTGATTTCCACCAACATCATCGAAACGGGCCTGGATATTCCCAACGCCAATACAATGATCATCAACAACGCCCATCAGTTTGGCATGAGCGATCTGCACCAACTAAGGGGTCGGGTCGGGCGATCCAATAAGAAAGCCTATTGCTATTTGTTCAGTCCGCCCATCACCGTACTGACCTCAGAGGCCCGCAAGCGCCTACGCACGCTGGAGGAATTCTCTGATCTGGGGAGCGGCTTCGATATTGCCATGCGCGACCTGGATATTCGCGGAGCCGGTAATTTGCTGGGGGGCGAACAGAGTGGCTTTATCGCCGATATTGGATATGAAACTTATCAGAAGATCCTGGAGGAAGCAGTTCAAGAATTAAAGGAAAACGAATTCAGAGATCTGTTTAAAGAAGATCTGGAGAAAAACCGGCAATTCGTTCGGGATGTCCAGATCGATACCGATGTAGAGATGCTTATTCCGGATGAGTATGTCAGCAGCATCCAGGAGCGCCTCAACCTGTACACACAACTTGACAAACTGGAAAGCGAGGATGAGATCGATAAATTCAGGCAAGAACTGAACGATCGTTTTGGCAAGGTGCCTCGTCAGGTCATGGATCTGTTCGAGGGCTTGCGCCTGCGCTGGCATTGCAAAGCCTTAGGCTTCGAGCGACTTATTTTGAAAAATAATAAGCTGCGTTGTTATTTTGTGGAAAACCCACAATCTCCTTATTTCGAGAGCAAAATCTTTCACCAGATCGTACAGTATGTGGCCACCGAAGGAGAAGCGCTGGGCCTGTCTTTTAAAAAGTCGCATCGGCATTTTATTATGATTAAATCAGGAGTTAGGAGTTTAAGGGCTGCTAATGAGGTATTGGAAAGATTAGAAAAACAA
The DNA here is from genome assembly GCA_030430845.1 of Bacteroidia bacterium. Classification (GTDB taxonomy): domain Bacteria; phylum Bacteroidota; class Bacteroidia; order Chitinophagales; family Saprospiraceae; genus JANQPA01. The sequence continues at coordinate 12,672 of JAUIKE010000062.1, forward strand.
GTTGATGGTGTGGTGAGCGAGTAGTACACTTCTTCATTTCAGAAAGCCTCAGAGAGGCATCACCTAGGTAGAAACGAAATCAAATGTTTTAAAAGCTCCAGGGGAGCGTCATATAAATTGCAATGTTTACCTGCACATGACGCTCCCCTGGAGCTTTATGAAAGGAAGATTCTGATCAGGTTACCGACATTTCGCCTCTCCGAGGCTCTTGATTTTTAGAAATTAAATGCTTTATTCCGCTACAGGATTCATCACCTTCCCTACAAACAACACACTCCCCAATCGATTCTCCCGAATGACCAATAAAAATGGCCGGTCAACAATAACTTCGGGGATCTGTGGAACTGAGGTCACTTCAATACCCACGGAAGTAACGGCCGCGGCCTCTGTGCCTTCTTCATTGACCTCGATAAAAGTTTTGTGCTTCACTTCGCTAATGGATAATTGAGCATCGGCAATGTCGCGGAAATCCGCCACGCCTCCCATAAAGGCTGTCGGCATACCCAGGTCGGCTAATACTTTATTGAGTTTAGCCTCATACTTCAGCTTAAACTTTGGCATGGAAAATAGCACCTCTCTCGGATAGAGCTGCCACTGCTGTTCCTGCCAGAAAGTATCGTCAAAGCCATTGATTATGTCATCCATACTGACGCCCTGATTCGGCAAAACAACCGTCATAGAATAGACGGAATCGCCGTAGGCCAGGTCAACGGCTTGAAAATCATTGGTAGCGGTATAAGGCAAGGTAGTCTTTCCATGGCTCATCATTTTCACGCTTACTTGCGAGCCATCCGCCAGATGGAAAGGCCGGTTCTCCGTTTTGTCGGCATCAAATTTCTGAAGCCAGGCCCCTTTAAAATAAACGGCATTGATAAGGTACATGACCATATCTCCTGATATCGATTCGATGATTTTATCGATCAAGCCCTCGGTCTTGTCATCTACCCAGTTATTGATCTCATCGGCTGCATTGGGATTGTTAAAATCCAGTGCGTTCACTTCACTTTGATAGAAGGTTTGGTTGGCATCGATGAAGTCTTGCTTAACCGGAAAGCCTTCCCTGTACCAAATAGAATTCGCAATATTCAGTGTAACCTTCGGATCCACTTCTGGAACGGTGGTCAGAAAATCCTGGTAAGCGGCGTTCAGTGTTTCCTGTGGCCAGGTACCGACCTTCATGGTCGTCATCATTTCTTCATGCGTGGTATTGCGGGCGCCGTTGGTGGTCATGGACAGGGCCGTCGCAATACTCACCGGTGAAATGATGATGTTGTCGTCCGGCTCATTCTGGTGCAGGCGCTGCATAACGGATAGCCCGAACTGAGCCGTAGCAGCATTCAAGTCACAAACTTCCTGATGGTCGCCGCAATCGAGATCTATGATCTTTCTGGGCTGGGGTGAGTTGTTGTTGTCACAGCTCCATACTGTCATAATCAGCAAAAGGAGGATAAAATGGAATATGCTCTTCATTGGAATCATGTTTTTATTTTTTTAGACGCCAATTTAAGCTTAAATGGTTGGGAGAGGGTATTAAAAAATAAAGGGATTAACCGCCTGGCGGTTAATCCCTTTATTTTTTAATACCCTCCATCCGCTGTTTCATATTCAGCAATACCGCCGATTTTTTCGGGAACGAACTCTATCCCACATTCACAGCCACCTTCGCAGTCAAACCCGTCGTCTCTCTCTCTGGGTTCCCAGACGCATTCTCCGGCTTCATCGGTGGGGCAAAAGCACACTAAAGTACCTTTACCATTGGGGGCCGGCCGGGTATCCATTCTGGCCTGGGCGGGAATGCGTGTTCCCTTTGGAAGGGTCAGCACGAGTTTTTTGTCGCTTCTAATCGCCATTTTGTAGCCTCTGGCCGGCCGGACCTGGCCTCTGCTGTTCACTTCCCAGGCAGCTGGTTTTATTTTGAGCTGCCGGTAATTCATCAAAGCCTTTTGGGTGAAGGTGAAGCTTTTAATGGGAATCAATTTAAGCTGACTGCTTCTTTGCTGGGCTGAAGCCGGAACGGTGGTCATTAAGCTACAGACCATGAATATAAAAAACAGATATAACCATTTCATACGCTTGATTTTTTGAGGTAGAAAATAATTGGTGGCGCCTAAAAGTATCCGCCACCTGGTGTGGCATAATCGACAATACCGCCCACTTCATCCGGTTCAAAAACAATTCCGCAGCCGCAGGAGCCTTTGCATATACTGTTTGTCCACAAACAATCATCCGGATAGCCAGAACAGACACACCAGTAGGAGCCATCCTTTCCCGGGCGCATATCGATTCTGGAGGTAGGAATAAAAGCATCTCCTTTACCAACCACTATAACATACTTTTTATCACTTGTAACGGCCATTTTATAGCCTCTGGCCGGGCTAACGACTCCTTTACTGCTGACCTTCAGCGCTGCGGGCTTCAACTTAGATTGCTTGTATATTTGAAAAGCTTTTTTAGAAAAGGTGAAGCTTTTCAGTTCGACATGCTTAGTGTTGCTTTTCTGTGCCAGGGCTGAGGTGCTGCTGACCAGCAGAAAGGCTATGAATATCCATACTATTTGTAATGTTTTCATTCGATTATTCATTTTTAAGGGTGTGATAAATTGTTGATGACAACAAAGTTAGGAGAGAATGAAGGGGATGGAATCACCGTTTTCGGTGAAATGGGGGAAATCACTGGATGTAGTGGGAGAATAAAAAAGAAGGTTAATATTGGCTAACGGCCAATATTAACCTTCTTTTTTACCTAAACTCCTTCAAATTCGTCGACACACTCAAATGCGTCACCCCACCGGCAATGTGATACACCAAATGCCCGAAATCGATCCGGAAGCGGTTGACCTTGATGCCGACACCGAAGGAAAAGCCGGCCAGGCTACCGAAGTCGGGCACGGTCAGGTCCTGGCGGAGGAAGTTGTTGTAGCCGAAGCGCATACGGAAATTTTCGCGCGCACCGATCAGGAATTCGCCGTTAAAAATGAAATGCCGGAATAGGTTCTGCACAAAAGGCGAAGCATCGCCGGTAGTACCACCGTCGCCGATAAAAATGGTGCCCTGCTCTGCATTCGGGTCGTCATACAGGAGGTTCCACTGCTGTGCGTTGTGATAGATGATCGAAAAACGGAAAGGCAGATACCGCAATTTTTTTGATAAGCCAATTTGGATCTCAAAAGGGAGTTCTTCATCTGAATTTTCCACACCCGTATAGGAGGAAAGTATTACACCCATGTTTTTCAAAACTACCGAAAAGGTAAAATTAGAGGCCGTATCCAGATAGGTCGCTCCAAGGTCCAGTGCCAGCGCATTAGAATTGTAGGCTTCCAGGCGGGAAGTGAGGTATTTGAGGTTGGCTCCGAGTGAGATTCGCTCATTCACCATTCGACCGGCGCCGATGGTAGCAGCCAGTTCTTTAGCTTTGAAGGTACCTAGCTGCTGAAAAAATTCGTCAGTCTGCTGGAACTCTCCGTAATTGATGTACTTGACGCCTCCGTAGAAGGTCGTCTCCAGCGATTCATCATAATGCCCGAAGCCGGCAAAGCCATGGCTGATGCTCTCGAAATGGAAGCTGTGATTGAAGGCGATCTGTTGGTGCATCTCTGGATTGAGCAGGGCCGGATTGGCAAAGGCCAGGTTAACATCATCATCCATCACGGTGATCAGGTTACCACCGAGAGCAGCTATTCGAGCAGAAGAAGGCAGGTTGACGAATTTGTACAGATAACGGCCGCCAAACTGAGCTTGCAAAAGAAGGGGAAAGGATAATAAAAAGTGTACGAACAGGATTCGTACACCTTTTGATATGTTAACCAATTTTATTTCTTCCAATACTCTCATAATAAAATCCTTGTTCTTTCATGAATTGCAGATCGTACAGATTCCTGCCATCAAAGATAAACGGATTTTTGAGTAGATTCTTCATTACTTTAAAACTTGGCGTACGGAAGACACTCCACTCGGTAATAATCGCCAGCGCATCCGCGTCGATCAGAGTTTCGTATTGATCATCCACCAACTGAATCTTATCCCCCAGCAAGGCTCTCACATTCTCCATGGCCTCAGGATCATATGCCTTAACATGTGCACCGGCTTTGAGCAATTCCTCAATGATGTACAGTGCAGGAGCTTCCCGGATATCATCGGTATTGGGTTTGAAGGCCAATCCCCATAGCGCGACGGTTTTACCACTTAGGTCCTCTCCTAGTTTTTCTTTGATTTTTTTCGCCAGAATAGAGCGTTGGATGCCGTTTACTTCCAGTACAGAATTCAAAATTTTGAAGTCGTATTGGTACTCAATAGCTGTTTTTGATAAGGCCTGTACATCTTTGGGGAAACAGCTACCGCCGAAGCCTACGCCGGGAAACAAAAAGCGCTTTCCAATACGGGCGTCGCTGCCCATTCCCATTCTCACCATATCCACATTGGCTCCCAGTTTTTCGCATAAATTGGCGATTTCATTCATGAACGAAATACGGGTAGCCAGATAAGAGTTGGCAGCGTACTTGGTCATTTCAGCTGAGCGTTCATCCATGAAGTAGATGGGGTTGCCCTGACGAACAAAAGGTTCGTATAACCGCTTCAAAATCCGTTGCGCCTTTTCTGAGGAAGTACCGATCACCACGCGGTCCGGCTTCAGGAAATCATCCACAGCCACTCCTTCGCGCAGAAATTCAGGATTAGAAGTCACATCAAATAGCTCTTCGCTCAGGTTTTTAGCTAAAATATTATGCACTTTCTCGGCTGTCCCAACCGGAACGGTGCTTTTATCCACAATTACTTTGTAATCAGTGATAATATTGGATAGATGCTCAGCTACCCCCAGGATATAGGAAAGGTCAGCAGAGCCATCTTCTCCCGGAGGCGTTGGCAAGGCCAGGAAGATTACTTCCGCATCTGGTATGGCCTCTTCTAATTGAGTAGTGAAGCGAAGGCGCCCTTCTTTGGTGTTTCTTTCAAATAAGACGTCGAGCCCCGGCTCATAAATGGGTACTTCTCCCTGACGCATGCGTTCAACTTTACGTTCGTCAATGTCAACACATACAACGTGGTTGCCCGTTTCGGCAAAACAGGTTCCGGTAACCAACCCGACGTAGCCTGTACCTACAACAGCAATATTCATTTTTATTTTCGTTTTATTTTGTATGAAGTGATAAGTAAGTGCTTGGAGAAATCTGAGTAGGAGCCAGGTCGATGGCTCCTACTCAGATTTCTTCCTTTAATTATTTTTTTGGTCCCAAAAATAATTATATTTTAATATTGGTTGCGAATCCGCCTGAGATGAGTAAGACAGCTTCAAAATATTTCCCACCTTTCATTGTGCCAACTGCCCAATTGAAACGACTGATTTACATCCTTGTTATAATTATTCAGGGAAAAAAGAGGGAGCTTCTTTTGTAAATGTTTTTGTTTTCCTGCACTTTATACTGAATTAGAAAAAAATTGTTTCCCGGCAGCTTACTTTTTTAATACAATTTTATATGCCTGAATGGATCTCTAAAGTATTTTTTTCGTTTCCGGTTCGTTTGTTTTTGCTACATCTGCGCAGCAACTTGCTGTTAATCGGAATGTGGGCATTTCTTGTATTGTTAATTACTGGCCTCATTGGCCGCAAACTGGGGTTCTCCTATCTTTTTCTGGATCCCGAATATCTTAGCGAAGTTAATTTCTGGAGCTTTTTTCTGATCGGCCTCACCTTCGGTGGCTTTCTCATGACCTGGAACCTAACCACCTACTTGCTTACGGCCCATCATTTTCCATTTTTAGCCAGTCTTCGCAACCCTTTTACCAAGTTTTGTCTAAACAACCTATTGCTTCCCGTCGGCTTCCTGATTTTTTATGTAATAGCCATCATTAGTTTCCAATTGAGATTTGAAGGTTGGACATTGGAAGATATACTCCTCCAAAGCATCGGCCTGATCACAGGCATGCTGAGCTTGCTTATTTTCTATTTTCTTTATTTCCACTACACGAATCAGGATATTTCTTCTTATAAAGATATTATTGAGGCCAGGAAAAAACAAGCCGCAAATATCAATCCCGGCCGTAAGGATATCGACCTGGACTACATCAAAATGGATGCGAATCGCTGGCGGGTAGACAATTATTTTAATGAGGCCTTCAGCATCCGGCTGGTTAGAAGTGTTGCACACTATGACGTTGCCATGCTAAAGCAGATCTTCAAGCAAAACCACCTGAATGCCCTGATCATTCAATTGCTGACTATGATGGCCTTGTTTACACTCGGCTCCCTTATGGATTATTCTTTGTTTCGCATTCCAGCCGCAGCCAGCATCTTCATCCTGCTGAGTGTCATTACGGCCATCATTGGGGCCATCACCTATTGGTTTGATGAATGGCGAAAAACCATTATCATACTCGCACTGATCGCGATTAATTTTTTCACCAGCTTCCAAAGCCTGCATTATTCCAACAAAGCCTACGGACTGGATTATCGGGATTCCTTAGCAGTTTACAGCTATGACCGGCTTCAGGAGGTTTGCCTCTCAGGTCAGTTGGAACAAGACAAGAGGGCAACGATGGATATTTTGGAAAATTGGAAATCCAAAAATGTGACAGCGGATAATCCCAAACCAAAAATGGTTTTGATTGCAGTTAGCGGCGGCGGCCTCCGCTCAGCTAGTTGGACAGCCAATGTGCTACAAACAGCTGACAGCCTGTTGAGTGGTCGTTTGTTTGATCATACGGCTTTGATCACCGGAGCCTCCGGAGGTATGCTGGGAGCTGCCTACTTGAGAGAGATCTATCTTCGTCAACAGCAAGATCAAAAGATCAGCTTGTATCATGAACAACACCTGGATAATATTTCCAAAGACTTGCTCAACTCCATTGCGTTCACATTGGTTTCCAACGACCTCTTTCTCCCATGGGCTCGCTTTTCGGTCGGAGAGCATTCTTACCGAAAAGACCGCGGCTATATTTTTGAGCGACAGCTCAATGAAAACACCAACGATGTGTTGGATAAAACCCTGGCGGACTATCGGTTGGCCGAAAGGGAGGCACAAATCCCCATGATGTTTCTAACCCCCTCGATTGTGAATGACGCCCGGCGGTTTATTATTTCCCCGCAGGCTGTATCCTACATGATGATTGCACCAGTCGGGCTGGACCGTCAAAATACCGTTGAAGTAGATGCGGTAGATTTCGGGTGGATGTTCCGCGAACAGGAGGCAGACAGCCTGCTGTTCACTTCAGCCTTGCGGATGAATGCTACTTTTCCCTACATCATGCCGAATGTTCATTTACCTTCCAAGCCTCAAATTGAAGCCGTTGACGCCGGATTTATTGATAATTACGGACTGTTATCCGCTACTCGTTTTGTTCAGGTATTCCGGGAATGGATTACAGAAAACACGAGTGGGGTGGTGCTTATCCAGATTAGCAGTTCCCGAAAGATCGACCCGATCACCGAAAATGACAATAAAGGAGTAATTGAAACCATTTTCAGTCCGATCGGAATTGCAGGCCGCATGCTCAGTCTGCAAGAGTTTGAACAGGATAACAGCCTTGGGTTCATTTATGATTTGCTGGGCCCCGACTATTTTCACTATGTGAGATTTGTATATAATCCCGGCCGGGATAATAAATTAAAAGCCTCCATTTCTTTTCATCTCACTAATAGAGAAAAAGAGGTCATTAAGGAAGAAATAAAGGCAGAAGAAAATGTCGAAAACCTGAGAAAGCTGCAAGCGCTATTTGAGAACTAGATACTTACACTTTCATTTTTTATAAATTTAGTTCGATTTTTAATTCATTTTTTTTAAACAAATAAAAAAATAAACAAACTATAAACATCTGCTATAAAAAAAATTAAACATTAAAAATAATCAACTATATGTTTTCGTCTATCAAAGACGCCTTTTCTTAAACTTTCCTGCCACATATTGTACTAAAAATGAATCATTAAGCCTTGTATTGCGTATAATAATATTATACTTTTATCATAAATGAAAACTATGATATGAGAAAGCTATACTTAACTATTATGCTGGCCCTAGGTATTAGTGGCCTGTTTATGCCTCAGAAGATAAAAGCCCAAACGACCGTAGTACAGTCTGTCTCGGCTGTGTCTTCAAACAACTGCCTTGGAACCAATGCGTTGTTCATTGTTTTTTTAGGACCGGAAAGCCTGGATGTTTTCCCTCCTGTCTTTGTAGATAATAACATGGGGGATGTGATAACCGGCACGGTTACCCCCTATGCGTTTGGTGGTCTGGGAACCGCCCTCTTTCTTTCGGTACAAGTTTCCAGTGGCGCACTCGGTCAGCCGGCAACCTTCACTCTTAAGCTGGAAGATGCCGGGGGAATAGCAGTACTCCCTACTACTTTCCAACCTGACAGCACGAGCGCTGGTTATCTGGAATATGTTTTCACTATAAATGTGGACGGCCCTCCAAGCGTCGAAATTCTTCCTTCAGATCCCCTGATTTGTAACGGCAGCCCGGCCAGTCTGACGGCTTCCGTCACCAATGGTGCTTCAGCGGTAAGCTACTTATGGGCAGCGGATGGAGGCCCTGGCTCCTTCCAGGGAGGCATGGCACCTGTATCTGCCAATGCCATGGTAATTGCGGAAGACACCTACCATGTAACCGTCTCCAACACTTGTGGATCAGGCAGTACCAGTAAAACAGTAGGAGCCGACCTGACGCCTTTGGTAGATCTGAGTTGCCAGGATAATGGGAATAATACCACTACACTATCCGCAGAATTACTTAATGGGGCGACCGATGTCACTATCAATTTTTTCCTTGACGGTGCCTTATTAACTTCTTTTGGTCCTTTGAGTGGGCCTACTTCCGTTTCGGAACTCATAGCCAGTCCGGACTATGTAAATCAAGACTTTACGATTACTGCCTCAAATGGCTGTGGAAATGCATCCAACAATAGCTCATGTGAAGTTTTGTTGCCGGTAGCATTACAATATTTCCGTGCTCAGCCAAAAGACGAATCGGTCATGATCGAATGGACAACAGCGGCAGAGCTCAACAATGACTATTTTACGGTAGAAAAGTCCTACAACGGCAAGGATTTTATGCCTATTGCTACTATTCAGGGAGCAGGAACGACACAGGAGCCGCTTTCTTACTCCTATCTGGATGAGAATGCCCTCAAAACAGCCACCTCAACGAACAATTTGTTCTATCGCTTGAGACAAACGGATTTTGACGGTTCTTTCTCCGTTTCAAACCTGGTGACGGTAGCTGTGCCTAATAGCCATGCATTCTCCATTCATCGGGTTTGGCAGGAGAGCCAAAAACTGTTAGTTGACTTTGCCATTCCTGCCAAATCAGAAGTAGAAGGAAGGATCTTCAGCCTGGAAGGCCGCTTACTGCAAACACAGGCTCAGGAAATGGAGGCGGGTAATGTGCAAATGCAATTCAATACGTCCAATTTGGCTCCCGGCATGTATCTCTTCTCTGCCAGTCATGGAGGTAAGATCATCAGCGAAAAGTTTATTAAATTATAAAGAATTAAAAAAAGAAGGGGCCGGCGAATTCGCCGGCCCCTTCTTTTTTTAATTCTTTATTTTCAGACCTTTTACATTTAGCTTCCTCAAATCTCTTCCTTCAATGGCTCCTGCTAATAAAGCTGGAAACTGATTGGGTGTACAGGCAAAAGCAGGAATTCCTAGTTGAGCCAATCGCCCTGCCAAGGTTTGATCATAGGAAGGAGCTCCTTTATCATTCAGGGCAAGCAAAACAATTATTTTCACTCCTGAGGCTTTTATTTCTGCCACATTTTGCAGCATTCGGGCCGTACTGCCTCCTTCAAAAAGATCACTCAGTAAAAAAAGAATGGTTTCGGAAGGGTGACTGATATGCCGGCGGGCATATTGCAGGGCCTGCCCGATATCGGTACCGCCTCCCAATTGTGTACCGAACAAAAGATCCACGGGGTCCTCTAATTGTTCCGTCAGGTCCAGAATATCTGTATCAAAGGCCACCAGCCGGGTCTTAATAGACGGCAGAGAAGCCAAAATAGATCCCAATATCCCTGCATACACAACAGAGCCCGCCATCGAACCACTCTGGTCGATCAATAGATGGAGGTGCCTAACCTGTCCTTTTTTCTTGCCATATCCGACCAATTGTTCAGGAATAATGGCCTTGAGTTCAGCTTGATAATTTTTCAGGTTTTTGAGTATGGTGCGATTCCAATCGACCTCATTGAGTCGGGGGCGACGATTTTTCCGGGCTCGATTGAGGGCGCCGCTAACTGCTTCGCGCATGGGTTCACGCAATTGCTTTTCAATTTGCCTGACCAGTTTTTGAACAATAAGCCGGGCTGTTTCCCTGGTTTTTGCAGGCAAAACCTTGTTGAGCAGAAGGATGGTAGCAACAAGGTCTACATTGGGCTCTAGCATTTCCACGAATTCGGGCTCGGCCAGCAACTGTTGAAGGTCAAGGCGTTCGAGTGCGTCTTTCTGAACGACTTCTACTACTGATGAAGGGAAATATTTCCTAATGTCGCCCAGCCATCGGTTGATGTTAGGAGAGGAAGGGCCTAGTCCTCCTTCTCGGTCGCTGTCGTACAAAGCTTCCAACACCTCATCCATTCCCTGCAATTCTTCATCATCCAGTGAAATGGAGGAATCGGATTCCGGCTCTGCCAATTTGCCCAGAATCATTCGCCAGCGAATAACATGTTCTTCCTCTTGCTTTGGATACACAGATAATTATTTTTTTACGAATCTGGCCAGCCATACTAAGATAATGGCCCCTACGGCAGCAGTTATGATCGATCCGATGAGCCCGTTATCGATTTGCACATCCAGGAAATTAAACAACCAACCCCCAACAACGCCCCCTATAACGCCCAGAATAACATTTCCAATAATTCCAAAACCTTTACCCTGCATTAATTGACCGGCAATCCATCCGGCTACAGCGCCGATAGCAAGAAAAATAATTGTATCCATTTTATTTTTTTTGATAAATTTAAAAATAAAAATGGGGCCACCGTAAACGGCTGCCCCATTTTTATTTAATATCAATTAGGAACTTAATCTGTCGTTTCTTCCGTAGGCGCTTCCTCTCCTTCACTTTCATTGTGGCTGGAATCATCCACCGAACCATTGCTCTTGATGATGTGATCTTCTTCATCTACGCCTGCCGGGCGAGAGCCGATCAGCTTTTCGACATCTGACTTCAGCAAGACTTCTTTTTCCAGCAGTGCGTTAGCCAGCTTTTCCAATTCTTCGCGGCGTTCCATCAGCAATTTTTTCGCGCGCTCGTATTGAGAGTCGACCAGGCGTCTGACTTCTTCATCGATCATAGAGGCTGTCTCATCAGAGTAAGGCTTCTGGAATTGTTCGTTAGACATTCCGTAGAAGGATACCTGTCCCACTTTTTCATTCATACCGAAAATGGAAACCATGCTGTAAGCCATCTTGGTAACCTGATCCAGGTCATTTTGAGCGCCGGTAGAAATTTTTCCAAACACAATGGATTCGGCGGCCCGGCCGCCGAAGGTCATACACATGCGGTCCAGTAATTGCTCAGTGCGTGTGATGTATTCTTCTTTGGGCAAATACTGGGCATATCCCAGCGTCCCGATCCCTCTAGGAACGATTGTCACTTTTACAAGTGGAGAAGCATGCTCGAGGAACCATCCACAAACAGCGTGGCCCGCCTCATGATAAGCAATGATCTTCTTCTCAGTAGGAGAGATCAGTTTATTTTTCTTTTCCAATCCGCCGATTACGCGGTCGAGTGCGTAGTTGAAGTCATCCATGTCGACCGCCTTTTTATTGCGCCGGGCAGCCACCAGAGCCGCTTCATTACAAATATTGGCGATATCTGCCCCGGCAAAACCCGGAGTCATTTCAGATAAGCTGGTCGGATTAACCTCAGGGGCCGTCACAATATTTTTCAAATGCACGCGGAAGATAGCTTCGCGGCCTTTCAGGTCAGGACGATCAATGCCGATCTGGCGATCAAAGCGGCCTGGGCGCAGTAAGGCGGTATCCAGTACATCAGGACGGTTGGTGGCAGCCATCAGGATCACTCCTTTATCTGTTGAGAAACCATCCATTTCAACCAGTAATTGATTGAGTGTATTTTCTCTTTCATCATTTCCACCCTGGAAGCCGGAACGTCCACGAGCCCGGCCGATTGCATCGATCTCGTCGATGAATACGATACAAGGAGCCTTTTCGCGGGCCTGCTTGAACAAGTCTCTTACTCTGGAAGCACCGACCCCTACGAACATCTCAACAAAGTCAGAACCGGAAATCGAGAAGAAAGGTACGCCGGCCTCACCGGCTACTGCTTTGGCAAGAAGCGTTTTACCGGTACCCGGAGGGCCTACCAGCAGAACGCCTTTAGGGATCTTTCCTCCCAGTGCGGTATATTTTTTTGGATTTTTCAGAAAATCTACCACTTCCATTACTTCTTCTTTAGCCTCATCAAGCCCTGCTACATCTTCGAAAGTAACGGTCACCTTTGTATTATTATCAAAAAGGGTTGCTTTGGATTTTCCGATATTAAATATCTGAGCTCCGGGACCTCCGGCGCCTCCACTTACGCGGCGCATGATGAAAACCCATATCAGAATAATAATTACCAGCGGTAGCACCCATTGAAGAAGCGGTGCCAGCCAACTTTGCTTAGTGACGGCATCCGGGTAAATACGCTCTTGTTTTGGAATCCCCGCATCTTCCTGTGCCGATAATATACGGTTATAGAAAGTTTCCAGCGGTCCCACTTCTCTCCAGAAGTGATGCCTGGAGCGACCAAAATTGCTTTCAGCTGCATCTTTATACTCCGGCTTATCCAGTGCACTTTCCTTCAGATAAATGTAGGCATACTGTTCGTTGACTACTTCTATTTTTTCTACATCTCCTTCAGCAACCATTTTTTCCAAACGGTTCATAGGAATAGGTTCCTGATTAGCTTGCGATATAGAAAAGATCTGTATTGCAAGCAGAACCAGTGCTATGACACCGTAAATCCAAAAGTTGAATTTTGTATTGCCGGGTTTGTTATTTCTTCTATTTTCCATTTTCCACTTTTACATAACCCTTCGGATTCGAATATTGAAGTTTTTATAACGATCCTAGCCCACCTTTAGTGAGATGACTATAAATTTTCAATATTTAGACCTCCAGAGCTATTCTTTCAGGTTTAAATTTTTTTTATAACGCAGTAGAATATATTTCGTTGTCAATAATCGACAAATTTCGCTTTTCTTCCTACAAACTTTCAAATTCTGTGAAAGTAGCGTCTCCCCAAAGAGACTCCAATTCGTAGAAAGCTCGGGTTTCGCGATAAAAAACATGCACCACGGTTGTGAAATAGTCAATACATATCCACAAAGCGTTTTTCTCCCCCTCTACGTGCGAAGGAAAAACTCCAAATTCCCTTTTTACACGAAGGGCAACATTATCAGAAATTGCTTTAACTTGAGTATTGGACTCACCTTCACATATAATGAAAAAATCTGTTGGGGCATCTTCCAGCTCTCTTAAATCGAGCTTCACTATTTTTTTCCCTTTTATATCTTGAATACTGTCAATGATCAGATTATTAAGTTCTTCTGTGGTAGGATTAACCTTTTGAAATTTTACTTGTGAATTCAAACTCAGATTTTATTAGTTTTGTAAAAAGATGTTATATCCGATTTAAAATTATAAACTGCTACGATCCAACTTACTGTATTTTTTTTAGTAGTAAGGAGCTGTAGGCTCCTCCCGCAGCTCCTTACTATTAAACGCAAAGTTAGAACTAAGGTGCCTATAACGCAACTTAGTTGTTTATAAAAGTACCTAAATAATTACTATTTGTCCATAAAAAAAGTTCATTTTATCGGAAAGTCATTGATTGAGCTCCCTTCCTGTCCTTCAACTAATGACTATGCACTGTCTTTATTATCAAAAAGTAAGCCAGACGAAGGAACTGTCATCTTGACCTTTAATCAGACACAAGGGCGTGGACAAGTTGGCAGTCAATGGATCAGCGAAGCCTACCAGAATATAGCCTTCACGAGTATTCTCTATCCTGAATTCCTCGCACCTAAAGAACAAATTATACTCAACCAGGCCGTAGCGCTAGCCGTATTTCAATTGATCCATCGGCATGTCGATCAAACCGTAAAAATCAAGTGGCCCAATGACCTATACATAAACGACCGGAAAGTCGCCGGAATTCTGATACAAAACCTTTTGTCCTCCAACAAGTTTAATACTAGTATTGTTGGTATAGGTGTAAATGTCAATCAGCAAAAATTTCCGCCGGAGCTTTCAACGGCTACTTCACTGAGCATTGAAGCAGGTCGTACCTTCCATCTTAAAGAACTGGCCCTGGAGCTTTGCGACGAACTTGAAAAGCAGTACAACAGATTAAAAAGCCCGGACAGGAAATCGATCCATGAGGAATATCTGCAGCACCTTTATCGTTTTCATCAACAGAGCAGCTTCCAAGTAGTGGATGGTACTATTTTTGAAGGCCGGATTGTAGGTATCACCCCCGCAGGCAAGTTACAGGTGGAAAAAATAAAAGATCAAAGGCTGGAAGAGTTCGGAATAAAAGAGATCAGATTTTTATAAGGTTATTAGTTTATAGTTTATAGTTTATAGTAAGATAACCATCAACCCATAACGAAACATGATTGTTAGCATTATCACCATTGGCGACGAAATCCTCATCGGTCAAACGATTGATACCAACTCTGCCTGGATGGGCATGAAACTCAATGAAATTGGAGCACAGGTACGCCAAATCTTGTCAATTGGAGATGAGCTCCCGGAAATTGTACAGAGCCTGGAGCGTTGTTTGGCCCAATCGGATGTTGTACTCCTGACAGGAGGGCTTGGCCCAACTAAAGACGATGTAACGAAAAAGGCGCTGTGTGAGTTTTTCGATGTAGACATGAAGTTTCATCAGCCTACCTATGATCGCATCTTAAAATTATTCGAAAAATGGGGACGCAGTAGTACAGAAGCACACCGTCAACAATGCTATATGCCCTCCAATGCCGAATTGCTGTATAATAAAATGGGAACGGCCCCGGGTATGTGGTTTGAAAAAGATGGGAAAGTGCTCGTTTCTATGCCGGGCGTTCCTTACGAGATGCAGTATTTAATGGGGAAGCATGTCATCCCCAAATTAATGGGCACTTTCCCTGGCCAACCGATCGTTCACCGGACTATTCAGACCGTCGGGGAGGGCGAGTCCAGGATTGCGGCTCGACTGGAAGATATCGAATCCACCTTGCCTCCCTACATTAAACTAGCCTTTTTGCCTCACCTGGGCAAAGTCAGGCTCCGGCTAACAGGCAAAGGCCCAGACAAAGCTGCCCTCGAACAAGAGCTCGATGCCAAAGCCCGGCAAATCATAAATCGCATCCCCGAATTGATCTTCGGCTACGACGAACTCAAGCTGGAAGAAGCCATCGGGCAAATGCTGAAGGATCGTAAGTTAAGCCTGGCCACAGCCGAAAGTTGTACGGGTGGCTTTGTGGCACATTTGATCACTTCCATACCGGGCTCGTCCGATTATTTTAAAGGAAGCGTTATCGCCTATGCCAACGAAGTAAAGATGAACCAACTAAAAGTAAAAGCCGCCACTCTCGAACAGGAAGGGGCTGTGAGTGAAGCTACTGTCATAGAAATGGTTTCCGGGGCTGTTGACCTACTCAAAACAGACCTCGCTTTGGCTGTTTCAGGAATTGCAGGTCCTGGCGGCGGCAGCGAAGAAAAACCGGTTGGAACAGTTTGGATGGCCGTTGGAAATAAAAGCAGGACCAAAACCCGCCTGATCCATGCCGGAAAGGATAGAATAAAAAATATCGAATATTCCAGTATTCATGCGCTGAATCTCGTAAGAGAATTTTTGCTCGAAGAGGATAAATTGCAGGAGGGTATTTCGCTATCTGGCCAAACTGCCATATAAATATCTAAAAAGAGCACAATAAAGGAGTTAAGTGCTTCTGTATCACTGAAATAAGGCCCACAGTCAAAAAACAACTAAACGGCTTTTTTCTTGTTTGGGCTATTGAAAAGCCCTAATTTTACATGGCACGGCTGTTGTATGAACGCCGAATATATTAAGCCCAAAACAACCTAACCACTGTATTACCAAATTAAACCACAAAGCACAACTTATGGCACAAATAGAACTAATCATGCCCAAAATGGGTGAAAGTATTATGGAGGCCACCATCCTGAAATGGGTCAAGCAGGTGGGAGACACAGTAGAAGAGGATGAAACCATTCTGGAAATTGCTACCGATAAGGTAGACTCTGAAGTGCCCTCTCCCGTCAATGGGACGATCTCTGAAATCCTGTTCAAAGAAGATGATGTTGTAGAGATCGGAACAGTGATCGCCCGAATAGCCACCGAAGGATCAGAAGAAGCCGCTCAGGCAAGTCCAGCCTTGAAAGAAACGGCTGGAGAAGATTTCCAGCAAGCCTCCGACAACGGCCAATCTAACGGGGCCTCTAAAAAGGAAGAAGAAAAAAGAGTTCCGGCTACCGCCACCGCTCAGCTATCCGGCACTCCTGCTACAGAAATCGGCGCCTCTGATGGAAGTCGCTTCTATTCACCGCTGGTCAGAAACATCGCCAAAAAAGAAAATATTTCTCTGGAAGAACTGGAGGCCGTTCCCGGCACCGGTGCTCAGGGAAGAGTGACCAAACACGACATTCTGTCTTATTTGGAAAACAGAGAAGCACCCGTATCTGTACAAGCCAAAAAATCAGTTCCGCAGGCACCTGTTAAAAAGTCAGCGCCTTCCAGTTCTCCTGCCGCTCCTCAAAAAGTCCTGAAGGAAGATGATAATGTGGAGATCATCGAAATGGATCGCATGCGCCGCCTGATCGCTGACCACATGGTGGAATCCAAACACACCTCTCCTCACGTAACCTCTTTCGTAGAAGTGGATGTGACCGATATTGTCAATTGGAGAAACCAGCACAAAAAGGCGTTCCAGGAAAAATATGGTGAGAAGATCACCTTCACCCCTATTTTTATCGAAGCCGTAGTGAAAGCTATCAACGACTTCCCCCTGGTGAACATTACCGTTGATGGGAACAACATCATCCGAAAGAAAAACATCAATGTTGGTATGGCTGCAGCCTTGCCATCCGGCAACCTAATCGTTCCCGTAATTAAAAATGCCGACCACCTCAATTTATTAGGTTTAGCCAAAAAAGTGAATGACCTGGCCAACCGGGCCCGAATCAATAAGCTCAAGCCGGAAGAAATCCAGGGTGGTACTTTTACGATCACGAATGTGGGTACCTTTGGCAATCTCATGGGCACCCCGATCATCAACCAGCCCCAGGTCGCTATCTTAGCCACCGGAGCCATCAAAAAGAAACCGGCCGTCGTAGAAACCGAATTTGGAGACATGATAGCCATCCGGCATATGATGTTCCTGTCCCTCTCCTATGACCACAGAGTCGTGGATGGTGCATTGGGCGGTTCGTTCCTGCGCAGGATCGGAGATTACCTCGAACAATTCGACGCTACTCGAACCATATAACTTTAATCAGAATGGCTGCTTCGGCAGCCATTCTGATTAAAAAAAGTAGGCCTTTACAACATCGTATCCATATCCATCGTATAAGTTTAGCAGATGTTTGTTTTGAAGTTGATTTAAGTTTCCTGCTGGAAACTTTAAGTAACTTCTCTATATTGAGATACAAAATTGGAAGGCATGCGTTATTTTTTACTAATTGTAGCACTCTTTTTCACTCAGCACTTGTCGGCCCAATCCAGTTGGGTAGAGACGAAACAACAGGTAAAAAAATATTGCCTGAATGAAAAATTTGATCAGGCGCTTGACCTTCTTGAGTCCAACAAAATAGCCTTGCGGACCGATGAAGAAGGGCTCTTTCTCCAAGGCGTTTGTTTATACCACCTCAATCAATTAGATCGTGCCCGAAATGTTTTTACCGAAATCCTGGACGGAAGAAGTGCTCCCGTATCAGAAGTTTTGCTCTATATGGCCAGGATTTATCACTCCAGGCATCAATTCGACAAAGCCGTTGAACTATACAAAGAATATCTGAAAGTACTGACTCCCAAACACCCTTACCGGGCTGTTATCAGAGACGAAATAAAGATGTGTGCCAATGGCATACAATTACAGTTTCGACAAAGTCTGGCGTATGTTGAGAACCTGGGCGGTGATATCAACAGTCCTCACGACGAGTTTGGCCCCGTTCCAAGCCCCAATCAACAGGGGACACTTTATTTTTCATCTGATCGCCCCGGCAATTTTGGAGGGCCGCGCAACCAGTACGGACAGCCTGATGAATTCTATGGTCACCATGCCAACGATATCTTTTATTGTAAAAACATGAGCGGAAACTGGGCCAATACCCAGCGGATGCATTTTTTGATCAACAGCAACGCACATGATATCATCCTGGGGTTTGATCCCACTGGGCGGGTGATGTATTATTACCAGGGTAGAAGCCTTGAAAACGGCCGCATCCTTTTAGATACGTTCCAACGGGCCGGCCAGCGGAGGCTGAGCGTTAATCCTTTTTTAGGCCCTGTACGAGCCAATGCTGATTATGCCATGCCCTATTTCCAGGGTGATTCCATTGTCGTTTTTTCCAGTGACCAGATGGGAGGTTATGGGGGTAAGGATTTGTTTATGACCGTTTCGGTCAACGGCCAATGGACACCTCCGCAAAACCTGGGTCCGAATGTCAACTCTGCTTATGATGAAACAACGCCCTACCTGACAGACGGAGGTGAAGCATTATATTTTAGCTCTAATAATCCGGATTACTCCATGGGAGGATTTGATATTTTAAAATCTTTTTTTGACAAAGGAAAAAGAGACTGGTACCCTCCCCTAAATCTTGGGATACCCATTAATTCAGCAGGAGACGATGCTTATTTCCGCCTGGGTTACGATGGATACAGCGCCTTTTTTGCTTCCAGCAGAAAAGACGGAATGGGAAAGAGAGATATTTTTATTGCTTATTTCAATGACGAAGTGCTCGAAAAACCGGTACTCGTAGCTCAGACTGAACCGCAAAAGGAAATCGCTCCTCCTCCCCAACCCATAACTGCCCCCCGGCAACAACCAGCTACCTCACCGCCACTGCCGGAACCTGTTACCAGCAAACCAGCAGCTGATCCATTCAATTCGACTCCTGTTATCGATCCTTTCGCGCCTGTGAGTTCTGCCCCTGCAAGCGTTCCTGCCAATACAGCTGAGCCCAGCTATGAATTTCCAAGGGGTGCTGTGGTGAAAGTCCCGACCATCGTCTTTGACGACCCCGGCAGCATTTTAAAAAACAGAGGAGAGGCCCAGTTCAAGCAAGTCTTGAACTTAACCCAGCGATATCCACAACTTAAATTGATTGTCAGTGTTTATTCAGCCATGGGTGTATCCATGGCGGATCGACTACTAAATGGAACCATTCAGGCCGAAAAATTTGCTAATTATTTTGTTCAGAACGGTTTGCGAGCTGAAAACATCCAAGTCAGAGGCTTAAATGGAGCCGGATTACCCTCATTAGGCGACAAGCACTTTGCACTCGAATTAGATGTGTCCGGCAAAAAAGAAATCCCCATCGAAATTCAGGCCGTGACCCTGTCCCAGGATCAGGTCCCTGAAAATCGACTGGTTTATAAGTTTCAATTTGCCGAACAAAGTGATTTTTTTGAAGACCCTCTTTTTGAAAAAACAGACCGGCCGCTGGTGGAAAAAAATGGGAGAATGTTCCGCTACATGGCCGGTGATTTCAAAACCTATCAGGAAGCAAAAGAGGCCTTCGAGCGTTTGTCCAGGAAAAGGCGCGAAACTGCGGAAATTGTCGTATTCGCAGATGGAGTCCGCCTGGAACGAGATGAGTTAATTCGTTTTGCAGGGCTTTACCCCGATTTGAATAATATGATAAAAGACCAGTGAACGAGATAATCGGCCAAGGGCCGATTATCTCGTTATTCAACACTTATAATCATATCTATGAAGCCAAATCAAATTTACTTATTAGCCGTTTTATTTGTTTTTCTGGGGTGTGCACAGGGAGGAGAATCCACTGATGTTACGCCTGGAGCAACATCCCCCAAACCATCAACGGTCGCTTACACAGGTGATTTACCCATTGATAGCATTTCATTGCCGGAAGGTTTTAAGATAGAGGTATATGCGGAAAATATTCCCAATGCCCGATCTATGGCCTTGTCTCCTGACGGCACCTTGTTTGTCAGTACCAGAGGAAAAGGATATGTGTATGCCCTTAGAGATGAGAACAATGACTTAAGAGTGGAAAGGGTAGATACGATCGCCAAAGGGCTCAAACTCCCCAATGGAGTAGCCTTCCGTGACGGATCTCTTTATGTAGCGGAAGTGAACCGCATTCTTCGATTTGACAGTATCGAGGCCAAGTTAGATAATCCACCTGAGCCGGTAGTCGTATTTGATGAGTACCCTACCGAAACTCATCACGGATGGAAGTTTATCGACTTCGGGCCTGACGGCAAATTGTATGTTCCCGTAGGCGCGCCCTGCAACATCTGTGACCCGGAAGAGGAAGTATTTGCAGCGCTAACCAGAATGAACCCGGACGGGACAGGCATGGAGGTTGTGCAGCATGGAATCCGGAATACCGTAGGCTTTACCTGGCATCCCGAAACCAAGGACCTTTGGTTTACAGACAATGGTAGAGACTGGCTGGGCGATGATTTGCCGGCTTGTGAGTTGAACCGCGCTACACAGGATGGCATGCACTTCGGATATCCTTATTGTCATCAGGGGGATACATTAGATCCTGAGTTTGGTAAAGACAAAGATTGTGCTGATTATACCGCTCCCGTTCAAAACCTGGGCC
This sequence comes from Bacteroidia bacterium, assembly GCA_030430845.1. Lineage (GTDB taxonomy): Bacteria > Bacteroidota > Bacteroidia > Chitinophagales > Saprospiraceae > JANQPA01. The sequence goes on from JAUIKE010000062.1 coordinate 33,480, forward strand.
CTCACACAGCCCCTCTGGGACTGGAATTCGTATTGACCGAACATTTTCCGGCTGATCTTAAGGGCAATATTCTTATAGCCGAGCATGGTTCCTGGAATCGCAGCAAAAAGATTGGATACCGGCTGACAATGGTGAGTCTGGATGAAAACTACAACTCAACCGGCTACTCAACTTTCGCAGAAGGCTGGCTAGATGAAGAAACCGATGAAGCCTGGGGCCGGCCCGTCGACCTGGAATTCCTGCCGGATGGTTCGATGCTGGTGTCGGATGATTTTGCTGATGCTATTTATCGCATCTACTATAATTAAAAAAAGAAGGCAGCCAGAGGCTGCCTTCTTTTTTTACCTCGTACTATTTTCAATCAACCTTCGATAAAACCTGATCGCCTGCGCGTAATTTTCTTTTGATACTCGCTCATTAGCTCCGTGAATTCGGCCCAGCTCGGCACGGGAGATCATCATAGGTAAAAATCGATAAACGCCCTTGCTAACACCCGAATAAAAGCGACCGTCTGTCATAACGATAGCCAGAGCCGGGCATATTACTGCATCGGGGAATACCTCACCGATAGATCGTTGAATAAGATTAAAGCCCAGAGAATCGGTGGGAGAGATGGGTGAAGGATTACCCGGGTTACCGAATCCACTTTCCTCAACGAGAATACGATCATCATTGATGATTTTTCGGACCTGATCGATCACACTTTCGATGGTTTCTCCGGGAAGGACTCTGAAATTAACAACTACCGAGGCATCTGTAGGCAGCACATTGTCCTTGATGCCGGCTTCCAGCATGGTAGGTGCGGTGGTGGTACGGATCAGGGCGCTGGTCGCACCATCCCCCGAGAGAATATTTTTCAATAGCCCGCTGGTGAGCCAGAGGTTCGAGAACAAAGCATTATATGGAAAGCTCATTTCCGGGCTTGCATATTCAAACAATGATTTTGTTGCTCCGTTGATCTGAGCAGGAAAGGGATTTTTCTCCAACTTAACGACTGCTTTACTCAACAGGCCTATAGCCGTAGTTCCGGAAGGCATGGAAGAATGGCCTCCTTCTTCCAATTGTGCCGTCAGCCTGAGTGAAACGTATCCTTTTTCTGCAATTCCTACCAAAGCCAGGGGTCTAGACAGACCGCTCATCCCTTCCTCAATAATCAGGTAACCTTCATCCATGGCATATTCAAAGAACAGTCCCTGCTCTTTGAAGTATTCGGCAATCTGTTGGGCTCCCGACTTGCCTCCGATCTCTTCATCATGGCCGAAGGCAAAATAAAGGCTCCGGTTAGGTTGGTATCCTTCCCGAAGAAGTTGTTCCACTGCTTCCAGAATGCCCAGTACCGTTACTTTATCATCCATGGTGCCTCTTCCCCAGATAAAATCATCGGCAATAGTCCCTGAAAAAGGAGGATGCACCCATTGTTGTTGCGTATCCACGGGAACTACATCCAGGTGCCCACTCAACAAAACAGGCAGCAGGTTGGAATTCTTTCCCGGCCATTTAAATACCTTACTGTAAGGAACGACCTGTAGTTCTTCCAAAAGTGAATCTGCCAGTGGATAATTTTGATGCAGAAAAGTGTCGAGTTGCTGAAAGGCCATCGTATCGATCCAGCCCTCTTTGGAGACGCTTGGGATCGTCACTGATGCGCCCAGCCGGCTGTAAGCAGCTTCGGGAATGGCAACCTGTTCGATAGAAGCAGCGGGGATTTGACGGGAGGAATTAGTAATGGTTTTGATAGCGACGATGCCAATAAGGACAATAAGTCCCAGGCTAAAGAGCCGGAGGAATCGTCTGAGCATTTTTTTCATAATGGATAACTGTATTTTAAGAGGCTTGTAATTTATCCAGGATAATTTGAGCTCTCAAGACTAATTCTACTGGTTTGAACGGCTTGATGAGAAAATCATCAACGCCCTGTTCGATGGCTTCCAAAATACTCTCTACACTTTCCATTTCGGCCATGATCAGGACAGGAAGGCTTGTATTATCATAAGTGCCGCGCACTTCTTTGATCATACCAAGGCTATCGTCAGAATCAGTTTCTATATCAATGATAAAAAGGTCCGGTTTTTCTTCTTTGATCTTTCCCATTGCTTCCTGGCTTGTTTTTGCCCAGACAATGTCATAGCCGTTCTTTCTGAGTCGAAATTCAATGGCAGTAAGCAAAACTTCTTCTGATTCGCAGATTAGTATTTTCATAGATAAATTATATTGCTAAGTCCTAATGTTGAATTATAGGGGTGCAAAAAATATTTTTTGCACCCCTATAAAAGGGATTTCTTTTTGCTTAAAATATTCCTTAACTACAAGAAAACAAAATTTGCCTCTTCATTTTTTAAGAGAAACAGACAGAAGTGCTCAGTCGGATCTTTATAGACCCGTTGAAAACGATCCACTCTTGTAATGTCGATCACTTTTTTGGCCGTAAATTCTTCCAGGGTCGAGATATTGATCGACCAGGGAAGGTTGTTTTCTTCTGTAGCGGCAATTAAGGGAATCCCTAATTGAATAGCTTCTGCCTTAAAGACCACAAAAATGGGATAAGAAGAAACTTCCTGGTCCAAAACCGTTTGAGCTGCCTTTTTCATAACATCAAAATGAGGCTTCAGTTCTGATTTCAGCTCCTCTAATTCTTTTTGTTGTTCTTCTTTTGTTGGTTGGGTACCGTTTTTATTTTCCATTATTGTTTTAACTTTAGTAAGGCTACATTTTCCACATGGTGGGTATGTGGAAACATATCCACAGCCTGTGTTTTTACAATTTCATACCGCTCGCTAAGCAATTTAAGATCCCGTGCCTGTGTAGCAGGATTACAACTTACATACACTACTTTAGGAGCGCTTAGTTGCAGCAGCATCTCAACTACTTTGGGATGCATACCGGCACGTGGTGGATCTGTGATCAACACATCCGGCTTGCCGTGCTTCCGGGCAAAATCTTCCGTTAGGATATCCTTCACGTCGCCGGCATAAAAAACAGCATTATCAATATTGTTGAGCCGGGCGTTCTCCCGGGCATCATCGATGGCCGGTGCTATCTCTTCAATACCGACAACCTGCTTACAGTCTTTTGCTACAAAAAGAGCAATACTCCCGAGACCTGTGTACAGGTCATACACATTTTCTTTGCCGCTTAATTCTGCAAAATCAGCTGTAATCTGGTAGAGGTTCTCTGCCTGCCCGGTGTTGGTCTGGAAAAAAGATTTCGGCCCAATTTTGAAACGTACATGCTTGAGTTTTTCTTCTACAAAGGTTTTTCCGTAATAATGATGCATCTCCAAATCCAGCAAAAAGTCATTGGACTTGGGGTTGATACAGTAAAAAAGAGCTGTAACCTCAGGTAAGGCTTTCAATAAGGCATCGACAAAAGGCCGGACCTTTTCGTCCTCTCCCTGATTAAAGGCCATGATCAATAAAACCTCTCCAAGGCTGGTGATGCGAACCACCATATTGCGCAAGAAGCCCTCATTGGCCTTTGAATCGTAAAAACTCAACTCTTGTGCTTTCGCCAGGTCCCTGACTGTGTTTCGTATCTTGTTGGAAGGGTCGGGCTGTAGCCAGCAATGCTGAATGTCAATGATCTTGTCAAAAGCGCCGGGGGGATGGAAGCCCAGTACATCCTGCATATTCGAGACCTCCGATTCGATCTCTTCCCGGGTCAGCCACCTTTTATTGGAAAATGAAAATTCGAGTTTATTCCGGTAGTACTGCGTTTGTGGGGCTTTCACGAACGGGAGCACCTCTCCGATATCAATTTTACCAATTCGCTGCATGGCATTGTCGACCGTCAGTTGCTTATGCCGGGCCTGTGCTTCGTAACTCAGATGCTGCCATTTGCAGCCGCCGCATTTTTCAAAGTGTTCGCAAAATGGGCTTACCCGATCCGAAGAATATTGTTTGATCTCTTGTGGTACTCCCAGCAAAAAACCTTTCTTTTTTTTGTATACCAGCACATCTACCACATCCCCTGGCACAACCTCATCCACAAAGATGACGCGACCTTCTGCATCACGCCCGACGCTCTTTCCTTTGTCTGCAATGCCTGTAATTTCTATCTCGGGTAGTATCCTTTTTTTGAATCTTCTTGCCATGTGTATCGTGTAACAGTGTAATAGTGTAATAGTGTAACAGTGTAACAGTGTAATAGTGTAATAGTGTAAGGGTGTGCCAGTTAGAGACTTTATTTAATACTAAGGTCATTAGGTATCAAGAAGTTTAGTTAACAGCACTTTGACTAATTCAAATTGAGATATAGCTCACAATTAAATAATTTTTTCAATTAGAGGGGGTAAAATTTATTTTGCCTGCAAAGATAAGGATAATTACACTGTTACACTATTACACTATTACACTATTACACTGTTACACTATTACACTGTTACACTATTACACTGTTACACTGTTACACTGTTACACTATTACACTATTACACTGTTACCCACTCACCTCGTCAGAACGATGTAATCCTTAATCAAGGTTTTCAGGAAAGCAATTTTATCACGCGGCATTTCGGGAATATCCAGCAGTTCGCACATTTTCATAGTGAGGTCATTAACGGCTTCAGCATGGGCAACATTACCGAAAGTTCGATAGCGGGTGATAACATTTTTGACCAGCAACATGTCCTCTTCGCTGAGCTGCTTGACAGCCGGGTATTCGGGCTGGTAATCCTGCATGGTGTTAATTTTGAGAATATCCTCCAGTCGAAACCGCTGACCGCTGCGTATTTTTATGACAGTCGTATTGGCAGTAATATCCCCCAAACGTTGGTTTTTGGTAGAGGAACTAATGAGTAAAGCCGCCATCACACCTATGGAGAAAATGGAGTCGATCAAATGAAAAACCGCCCGAAGGAGATAATCCGTCAGGCTGGGTTCTTTGCCATCCAGACGAACAACCTTAATACCCAGTGATTTTTTGCCCCAGGATTGTCCGTCCGCAATGACTTCTGACAGTAATTGATAGCCAATGAAACCAACAATAGGGAAAAAACTGGCAACAATAGCTAAGGTACTGCCGGCATTGTCCAGCCCATTCCCAAATGCCAGGATGACCAGCAAAACAAGGATCAGATAGATCGCCAAAACGATGATGGCGTCGATGAAAAAGGCAAGTATACGCTCCCGAAGACTGGCCAGTTCGTATTCGATCGTCACATTTTGCGTAGTCTTTATGTCAATAGTTTGCATACTGCCTTTGATTTTGTACAAATATTTTTATAAAATGTGGTTTGTAACAGCGCAAATTTAACCATAAAATAAACACCGCCGGGGCGGTGTTTATTTTGGGGTTGTGTAAAAAGTCCTTCGGCCTTTTCACACAACCAATAATATTCTTTTGGGAGATCGTTTTAAGAAAAAAACAAAGCTTTTTTCTTAAAACGACCTCCCAAATAAAATTTAATGGGGTGGGTAAAAACGAGGAACGAGTTTTTACACAACCCCACATTGCTCCTTTACTTTTTTACAAAAAAAATATAAAAAGGGAACAAACAGGCGCCTTGGGCGCCTGTTTGTTCCCTTACTCACAATTTATATGCGTGAAACAAAATTCATCGATCAGAATAAAAAGAAGTGGAAAGACTTTGAGCGGGTGCTGGACGGCCAGTACAAGGATCCTGAAAAGCTGAAAGATCTTTTTATTCAGGTGACCGATGATCTTTCTTACTCTCGCACCTTTTACTCCAATCGTTCTGTAAGGGTGTATTTGAATAATCTCGCCCAGCGGGTATTTTTCAGTATATATAAAAGTAAAAAATCGCCTTTACGCCGCCTGCTTCATTTCTGGACTGACGATCTGCCACAGCTGGTGTATGAATCACGGCAGGCTTTTCGCCTGTCTTTGATCGTATTTGTGGTTTCTATGCTGGTTGGTGTTTTTTCGAGTATGATGGACCCTGAGTTCGCGAACATCATTCTGGGAGATCGTTACATCAGCATGACGCTTGAGAATATTGACTCGGGCGATCCGATGGCCGTTTATAAAGAGCGCGGTGCCTTCAATATGTCTTTAGGAATAACGCTCAACAACCTAATGGTAGCCTTTTTCACCTTTATTCTGGGCGCACTATTTGGAGTAGGTACACTGATCATCATTATCAGTAATGCCATTATGGTGGGCACCTTCCAGTATTTTTTCATAGAAAGAGGATTGTTTGCCGAATCCTTTCTAACGATCTGGATACACGGCACGCTGGAGATTTCCTCCATCGTAATTGCCGGGGCGGCCGGCCTGACTATGGGCCGAGGTCTCGTTTTTCCGGGGACCTATACTCGCTTACAAGCTTTCCAGCGGTCAGCCAGGCGAGGCTTAAAGATTATGATCGGCATAGCCCCTATCATCATATTGGCTGGATTCATTGAAGGCTATCTCACCCGCTTTACGGAGACGCCGGACTTTGTGCGGGCGCTTTTTATCATTTTGTGCTTTGTTTTTGTGATGGTTTATTTTGTGTGGTATCCGGTTCGCAAAGCACGGGCCGGTTTCAAATCACCACTGAAAGACCTGGAAACACCTCCTGACAAGCGGCATACGCTGCGGGTTGATACCATTAAAAGCTCGGGAGAGATCTTTGCCGATGTCTTTGCTATTTTCAGAAATTACTACAGTCG
>JAUIKE010000063.1 GCA_030430845.1 Bacteroidia bacterium
TGTTAAATAAGGATTAAAGAAATAAAAACCACCATTATTTTTATTTAAAATAAGATAAGCAAAAGTTATTAAAGATGCTGTTTTGATAAAATTTATATTTTACGCAAAAGCTACATAATCCACCCTGGCCAGGTGAGCGGACAAACATTGCCAGCTGTTTCCCTGATCGTCCGACAGGAAGAGATTACCGGTAGTCGTACCAAAGGCAAGTATATTATCTTGGATAGCCATTGCATGCCTAAAAACAATGTCAAAACAAAATTCCTGAGGCAAGCCCTCACGCAGCGGCACCCAACTGTCGCCCCCATCTTCCGTTTTGCAAACACATAAAGACAGGTCATGAGCTACCCGAACCTCATCGCTTACGGCCGGAATCACCCAGGCCCGGTCGGGGTTTTGATGGTCAATAGCTAAGGCAAAACCATAGTCAGCAATGCCTTTCGGATCACTTACATTATCCCAACTGGCCCCGGCATTCGTAGAACGGAAGATACCACAATGATTTTGTTGCCAAATGATATCGGGTTGGGACTGACAAATTAATAGTGAATGAGGGTCGTGCCCCACTTCTACATGAGGGTTGGGCAAATAGGCAGCGATCAAGCCCCTGTTGCGAGGTTCCCAGGAAGTGCCTCCGTCTCGAGTTTCAAAAACACCGGCACAGCTAACTGCAATATATATATGATCACTATCCCTGGGGTCAATGGCAATGGAATGGATAAATGGAAAATCTCTGCCTGCACCGAACCATTGGTTTTCATCGATTCGGCTGGGGTGATTCCAAAGGCTTTCTACCAGGTCGAAGTTTTGGCCGTTATCTTTACTAACAAATAAGCCTCCCGGCTCGGTGCCCAGCCACAGCTGCCCCGGCTTGTCGGGCCCAGCCTGGCTCATACACCAGATCTTTTTTAGCGTGGCCCGCTTTCCAGGTTTAATTTCTGCATCTGCCGGGTATTTAGGAGTCGGTACCGATTCCCAGTTTTCCCCTTCATTGGTAGAAAAATGTAGCTTCTGCCCCCAATGACGATGTGCCAGGCCTACCCACCAGGTATTGGTACGTTGGTCCACATACACCATAGATGCCGGCAAACCCATGAAATGAACTTTGGAAACTTTCCAGGTATGATTTGATCTTTCAAAAACAACGAGGCCTTTGGTTGTTCCTACAAGTAGTTTATTGGTCATTATTTGGTTATCGGTTGTCTGTTATCAGTTATACAATTAACCGCCGGATAAGGCCTGGAAGATCAGCACTTCATCTTCTTCCTTCAAGACGTCGCTCAATTCCCGGCGGTCTTGGATCAATTGCCCATCCACGAAAATATTAATATGTTTTCGAAGTTGGCCTTCTTCATCTACGAGATAGTCGGTAATGCCGGGGTACTTATTTTCAAGGTTTTTTAATATTTCTGATACCTTGCTACCAGGCAATTGAATTTCTTCCTTTAGGTCCGGGAAAAATCTTTTTAATGCAGAGGTAAAACTTATTTTAGGCATGAAGATATTTTTTTGAAGCGGTTCTGCCCGCCGCGAGCGGCGGGCAGAACCGCTTCATTTAATAATGGCTCGCCACCATTTTTTTACAAAATAATAAAAACTAGCATTCATCCAGACACCTAACAATAGTACAACTACTCCGAGATAATAGTTGTCGAGCTGGCCCGTTAATAGTTCTGCCCTTAAAATAATACCACTTCCCACCAAAACCAAAAAAGCAGCAAAAAGTGTGCGCCATCCTTTATAATTGATCAGAATAAAAAACAGCGTCATTATGGCCAGGCCAACCGAAATATAGGACGTCCATTGCGGGGCATGGTCATACACCTGCTTGCCGCTGCAAAGCGTAATAGCAGAGGAGTAGGCCAGTACACAAAAAGAACATTTAGGGATGATCGCGATGAATATCCCACTGAGGAAAGGCCAGAGTCCTTTGGTGTGCCTCTTCCGCTCCTTTGCCGGGCAGGGGCAATGCTTTTCTTTCGTAAGCGTATGAACTGTTTCTCGATTCATTTTTTGGCCATAAAAACTTCAGAAAAAAATTGCGTTATTCAAACAAACTATCTTTTTTTTGTTCTTAATTCTGAGGCTGGTAAAACAAAATTAGGTAAAAACATAGAAGCCCCGTTTATACTTCTATAAATTTTATTTGTCAAACAATTTGGAACTTAATTTCAAAATAAACCCAAAAATGAAAGAATTGTTTTCTGTTATTGAAGATTGGGCGAATCAAAATAAAGAATTTGCTATTGCTACCGTCATTCAAACCTGGGGTTCCTCGCCGCGCCCGGTCGGCTCCAGCATGATCGTCTCTTCGGATATGGAAATGGCCGGATCGGTCAGCGGAGGCTGCGTTGAAGGGGCTGTCATTAAGTCAGCCTTGCCTCTGATAGATGGCAAAGCCGGGCAAAGATTAGCCTATGGAGTAGCCGACGAAGAAGCCTGGGCAGTGGGCCTCAGTTGCGGCGGAAAAATGCAGGTCTTCGCCGAGCGCTTCCTGGCTTTTGATGAGCGCCCAGGGGAGAAAGAGGTTTGGGAAAACCTCAAAGATTGCTTGTCCAACAACAAGGCTTGCGTGTTGCTGACGCGTATTGCTGATGGAGAACCGCACCATCTGTTGGTTTTACCGGACGGCCAGGTTTTTGGAAAAAACCAGGAAGAAATTTTAATAAAAGAAGGTCTGCGCGCCTACAACGAACGCAAAAACCAGCTCATCGAGCATAAAGACACCCAATACTTCGCCCAGGTTTTTCCGCGAAAAAGTCAAATGCTGATCATCGGTGCGGCTCACATCACCGTAGATCTGGTAGAACTAGCCAAGATGTACGACTTCGAGACCATCGCAATCGACCCGCGGGGTATTTTTTCGAGTAAAACGCAGTTTACCAGTCCTCCGGATAAAATTTTCTCGGACTATCCTGCGGAAGTGTTGCCGGATTATACCCTCGATGCCTATACCTATGCGGTGGTTTTATCGCATGACCCTAAAATCGATGATAATGCGCTGCATTTGCTGCTACCTTCCAAAGCGGCCTATATAGGGGCTTTAGGCAGCAAAAGAACACATGCCAAGCGAGTAAAGCGGTTAGAGGAAGCCGGCTTTTCGGAAGAGCAGATCGCTCGCATCCATGCCCCGATCGGGGTGGATATCAAGGCCAAAACGCCGAAGGAGATTGCCTTAAGTATAATGGGAGAGATTATAAAAGTAAAGAATGAGTTTCTATAGAAGGATGATGATGGCCGATGGCCATCATCATCCTTCCAAAAACCTACTCATTTCATCCCAGCTTAGGCTAGCACACTTCAACCGTCCGGGAAATTCCCTGGCTGCCGCAAAAGCTTCAAAATCCTCCCGGCTGGGGTGGCCTTCACTTTCATGATGGAGGGCAAATAAGAAGTTCTTGCATAGTTCTTTGGCATCTTCGATCGACTGGTTTTCCAGTGCCTGAACCATCACCGAAGTAGAGGCCTTTGAAATCGCACAACCATATCCGTGGAAGTGGATGGATTGGATGGCATCGTTTTCGACTTCGATGAAAACCTTGAATTTATCACCGCATAGAGGATTGTAGGCCTCCAGCACATGCGTAGCATTCTCTTTTTTATCGTAATGAAAAGGATCGTTATTGTGTTTCAGGATCACGTCCTTGTATAACTGTTTGAGTTTGTCGTTCATTTTTGTGTTGTTTGGTATGTGTCAATGTAGCGGCAGAAAACCACTTCACCTTATATTATTTTCAGGATAAAAACTTCTTCATCTCTTTTAAGACTTTCACCATACGATCTACTTCTTCGAAGGTATTGTAAAATGTGAAGCTCGCCCGGCTCGTACCCGGAATATCAAAGATATCCATCAGTGGTTGTGTACAGTGATGCCCTGCCCGGATGGCAATATTTTCAGCCCCGAGGAAGGTCGCCACATCATGAGGGTGAATGTTCTTAAAATGAAAAGAGATGATGGGACTTTTCCGCTTCGCCTTGCCCACGATTTTCAAGCTCTTTACCGATTTAAGTTCCTGCCGGGCATAGCCTCCCAACTCATCCAGATATTTGACAATTTGCTTTTTATTGTACTGCTGTAAAAACATCATGGCGTATCCCAATCCGATAATACCTGCAATATTGGTGGTACCGGCCTCAAACTTCTGAGGGTGCTCAGCAAAAATGGTATCCTCAAAGCTAACTTCCCGGATCATATCGCCTCCAAAAAACACCGGCGCCATACTGCTCAAATGTTCTTCTTTGCCATAGAGTATGCCTACCCCTGTAGGCCCAAACACCTTATGCCCGGAAAAAACAAAGAAATCACAATCCATCTCTTTCACATCAATAGGATAATGGGCTACACTTTGTGCACCATCAATCAAAACCGGCACCCCTCTTTTATGCGCCAAATCAACGATATCTTCAACCGGATTTATGCTACCCAAAGTATTCGAGATATGCACCGCTGCTACCATTTTTGTCCTGCCGGAAAGTCGCTCTTTGAAAGCATCCATGTCCAGTTCTCCCCTCTCATTCATTGGGATGACAACCAGCTGCGCTCCTGTTTTTTTGCAAACCATTTGCCAGGGGATCAGATTAGCGTGATGCTCCATGGCTGTGATTAGCACTTCATCATCCTTACTTAATCGCTTTTCCAGAAAAGACTGAACTACAAGGTTTATACCTGCTGTTGTACCAGATGTATACACAATATTTTTAGTAGAAGGTGCACCGATCAGGCTTGCTGCCCGATGCCGTACCCGCTCGTATTTTTCGGTAGCCTCAATAGCCAATTGATAGACGCCTCTGTGAATGTTGGCATTTTCCTTGCGGTAAAAATTAGCCACCCCCTGGATGACCGTTTCCGGTTTTTGCATAGTAGCTGCATTATCCAGATAGGCCAGGTTAGGATGGTGGCGAAAAATCGGAAAGTCTTGTCGAATAATCAGTGGATCTACCATTATTTTATATTTCAACTGCAAACTACATCATTAAAAGATGGAGGTGTAGCAAAAAGTTTAATTTTTTTCCCTGATTTTGTATGTTGGGAGATAAAATTATTAACACCTGCGGCTGAAGGCTCAAACATAGAAAATTAATATTATCCCCCCCGGCGGGGGGATAATATTATTAACCTTCAATGTTCGCAGCTAGAGCCGATGGTGTTAATAACAAAAAAAGCAACATATGATCACCGTACAAGAAGCCATTGATATTATCACCAGCCGGGTCAAGGATTTTGGAACCGAAAAAATCCCATTAGACAAAGCCATGGGCCGGATCCTGCAAGAAGACCTGGTAGCCGATCGCGACTTCCCGCCCTACCACCGCGTTACCATGGACGGCATTGCGATTAACTATGAAGGTTACGAACAGGGGCTCCGACAGTTTTCTATTGAAGGAGTGGCACCCGCCGGCGCAGCCAAAATGACGCTCCAGAGCAGCAAAGGCTGTTTTGAAGTCATGACCGGCTCTATCCTACCGGAAAATACCGACACCGTTATCCGCTATGAAGACCTACTTCTCAAAGATGGAGTAGCCAGTATTGAAGTACCGCATGTTAAGAAAGCCCAAAACGTCCACTTCAAAGGGGAAGATCGACTAAGGGGTAGTGTGGTGGTCCGGAAAGGCCGGCGCCTCTCGGCCGCAGAAATAGGCGTAGCTGCCACGATTGGGAAATCGATGATCGAGGTGAGTAAGAATCCGTCTGCCACGATCATATCTACAGGTGATGAGTTAGTGGAGATCGACGAGCAGCCCTTGCCACATCAGATACGCAGATCCAATGTTCATCGTCTTCAAGCTACGCTATCCGCTTTAGGCTTGCCTACCGAAACGCATCACCTCAAAGATGACATGGAGGAGATCCTCCGGGAGCTCAATGAATACATTAAGCGTTTTGATGTACTGGTACTGAGCGGCGGAGTATCCAAAGGAAAATTTGACTTCCTTCCGGAAGCTTTAAATAAATTGGGCGTCAAAAAATTGTTCCACAAGATCAAGCAGCGTCCCGGCAAGCCTTTTTGGTTTGGGGAAGCGCCGAACGGCACCCTGGTGTTTGCACTGCCCGGCAATCCGGTTTCTTCTTTTTTGTGTACGCATCGGTATGTCATTCCCTGGCTCGAACAAAGTCTGGGGCTGCCGGTACTCCAAGCCCCTACAGCTATTTTACAGCGGGACTATCACTTCAGGCCCGACCTAACTTATTTCCTACAAGTTCGGGTTAGCTATGATGTCAAAGGAAGGATTCTGGCGACGCCTGTTGAAGGGCATGGCTCCGGTGATCTGGCGAACCTGGTTGATGCCGACGCCTTCCTTCAACTGCCCCGCGGACGGGATGATTTCCATGCCGGAGAGCCTTTTCCACTTTTCTTTTACCGATAATATGCTTATCATAATGGATCAAACCATATTCGAATGAAAAATACGCCTACCTTAATTATAGGAGCCGGCCCGGGCGGACTGGCTGTTGCAGGCCGGCTCCGACAGCAAGGGCTCGACTTTGAAGTCGTCGAGCAGAGTGGCGATATTGCCCACAGCTGGCACAATCACTACGACCGCCTCCACCTGCACACCGTCAAACAGCTTTCGGCATTGCCCGGCCTGGAATTCCCTGACGATTACCCTCTTTTTGTGCCCAGGCTCCAACTTATCAAATATTATGAGCATTATGCCGAACATTTTAACATACACCCTCACTTTCATGCCAAAGTAACAGACGTCAGACCTACCGAGGGTGGCAAATGGGAAGTGCTCATCAAGGATCAGGAAGGGTACCTCGCCGACCGGGTGGTCATCGCTACCGGCGTCAACCGGGTCCCTTTTTATCCGCATTGGGACGGGCAGGAGAACTTCCAGGGTGAACTGGTGCACTCACGCGACTACAAAAACCCCGAGCCTTTTATCGGAAAAAAGGTTTTGATCATCGGAATGGGTAATACCGGGGCCGAAGTTGCTCTTGACTTGGCTAATCACAATGTGGAGACCTATCTTTCGGTGCGAAGTCCGGTGAATGTCGTACCGCTGGTATTCATGGGCAAACCTACTCAGGTAACGGCCAAAAAGCTGGAAAAGATCCCCTTCGGTCTGGGTGACTGGCTGGGCACACGCATCAGAAGTATGGCCATGGGCAACCTAAAAAAATACGGTTTAAAAACCTCCAAAATGCCTCCGGCCAAGCAATTGCGCGAAACCGGCAGAACACCGGTAATCGACCTGGGCACCATCGCCCAGATCAAGGCCGGCAAAATAAAAGTCTTACCTGACATCGATCATTTTAACCTGGAGGGCTTACTATTGTTTAAAAATGACCAACAACACCATTTTGACACAATTATCCTCGCAACAGGCTACCGTGCCCAGATTGAAGATTTTCTGGAAGATACGGAAGGTTTGCTCGATCAATTCCATGTCCCTAAAAGCCCGGTCGCCGGCGGCCGGCATAAAGGACTTTATTTTGTAGGATTCGACAATTATAAGCTGGGAGGTATCCTGGGTACCATTAATACAGATTCAGAAATAATCGTCAATGATATTAAAAACCAAACAAAGCAATAGTACATGCGCACATCTGCTGTAGAATGGATGCGTCAGATCTATACCAATGGGTTTAAAGGGAAAATGATCTCTATCCCCGCCGATTTTGACAGCCTGGAAAAAGCTGCCAGGGAGCGCATGTCCGAAAAAGGCTTTGCTTATGTCGCCGGCGGAGCCGGAGCAGAGCAAACGATGATGAATAATCGCAGAGCACTGGATGAGGTGCGCATCTTGCCGCGCATGCTGAAGGATGTGTCGCAAAGAGATCTGTCGATCAAGCTTTTCGATCAGCAGCTACCGGCACCTATTCTACTGGCCCCCATCGGTGTACTGGATCTGGCTATTAAGAAAGGAGATCTTCACCTTGCCCGGGCAGCCTCCGAATTTGGATTGCCTATGATCTTTTCCAATCAGGCTTCTATGCCGATGGAAACTTGCGCTAATGAAATGGGAGACAGCCCGCGTTGGTTCCAATTGTACTGGAGTAAGTCGGACAAACTGGTCCAAAGCTTCCTGCAAAGGGCCGAAAATTGTGGCTGTTCTGCCTTGGTGGTTACCCTGGATACAACTATGCTTGGCTGGCGTCCCCGCGATCTCAACTTAGGTTATCTACCCTTTTTGTATGCCAAAGGACTCGGTCAGTACCTATCTGACCCTGTTTTTCAAAAACTCGTGGAAGAGCGAATGGAGCATGAAGACCTTCCCCCTTCAGGCGGCGTTACCCTTCAGGCACTCGTGTCTCTGATCCGACTTAGTTCCAAATATCCTGGCAGCAGTTTTTGGCAAAAATTCAAGAGCAAGAAAGGATTGTATGGCGTCAGAACTTTTACCGACACCTATGTCAGGCCTTCTCTGAACTGGGAAGACATTAAGCGATTAAAGGAATACACCAAGCTTCCAATCATATTAAAAGGTATTCTCCATCCGGATGATGCGCTCCGAGCCATTGACGTAGGTGTTGACGGCATCATTGTATCCAATCATGGAGGGCGACAGGTAGATGGGTCCATTGCAGCATTTGAAGCCCTACCGAATGTAGCAGAAGCGATTAAAGGACAGCTGCCTATTCTAATGGACAGTGGCATTCGTTCCGGCGCGGATATTTTCAAAGCACTGGCCATGGGAGCCGATGCCGCGTGTATTGGTCGGCCCTATGTATATGCCCTCGCACTCGGCGGAGAGGCCGGAGTAAAAGCCTTGTTGCAACATTTTCTTTCAGAGCTGGAGCTGACCATGGGGCTAAGTGGATGCAGGAGCATCCAGGAAATTAATTCCGAAATGATAAAAAATAAATAATGGTTCAAACGCCCGTTTGCATCATCGGAGCCGGTCCGGCCGGCTTAAGTGCCTCGCTCTTTCTCAGCAAGGCAGGCATTGAGCATGTGATCCTTGACCGGGCGAGCTTTCCCCGGGACAAGGTATGCGGAGAGTCTTTTGACGGCAAGGTATATCATCTTCTCAATCGGCTGGATCCTTCCTGGCTCCAAGAGTTAAAGCAGTCAGGTCAACTTCAGGAATGCCGATCGTATAGCCTGACCAATAGCTGGGGGCATACATTAGGCGTGGATTTTTCTGCGGATCAAACCCCTAAACTGCACATCAAAAGAAAAGTTTTTGATCACTTTTTAATGGAAAAAGTACAGGGCCAACAGGCAGCCAAGGTGCATCAGCAAACCAATGTGCAACAAATAATTCAGCAGGAAAACGGCGTTTTGGTAAAAACCGATCGGGGCGACTTTTTCACTCAACTTCTAATTGTAAGCAGTGGCGCCAATTCTCTGATAAAAACTTTTTTTCAGCCGAAAAAACAGCCAAAGAATACTTTTCTGTTCGCTCGCGGATATTTCCGAGATATCCAGCCCAATACTGAGCGGGCAGAATTGGAGATCTTTTTCATCCGCCGTCCTTTCAAAGGTTGTCTGTTGCTTTGTCCGCTGGCAAATGGCGAAACGAATGTAGAGATCGGGATGGAGCAAAAAGAGTGGAAGCGGCACGGCCAGGCCCTTGAAGACTTGTTAAAAACAGCCTGCCGGCAGCCCATACTCGGCCGGCGTTTTGAGAAAGCACATCAACTTACCGACATCAAGACTACGGCGATGGATCTTTCAACGGCTCGGCGCACCTATGTGCAGAACCGCATATTGCTGGCAGGAGCTGCCACGGGCTCTGTTAATCCGGTGACCGGCTTCGGGGTCGGGCATGCTATGTCGATGGGCATGTTGGCTGCTCAACAAGCCGCCGAGGCTTTGGAAAAAGAGGATTTCAGCGCCGCTTTTTTAAAATCTTATGAAAAAAAAGTGAAAGCCAAACTTCGGAAGGAGATTCAAATCAGCCATGCGATCACGCGACTTCAAAAGAGGGTAGATCTTCTGGAGCCCCTGATCTACCTCATGAGTAAAGGCCACACTTTAGCCGGTATTTTGAGTGATAAGGACCTGGTTGAGAATATTTTTAACCCTCAATTTTATTGGAAGCATTGGCGCTCGGCTATATCCAAAAAGGGATGACTGCCTTTTTTACCAAATAATTCCCTGCTGAATCTTTCGGCAATCGTTTTTTGATGACCTGAAGTTCGTGCTTTCCGGTCGGCAGATCGGCCATGTTGATCATACACAGCAAACCTTTTTGCTGGAAGGCAGGATGCAGATAGAAGGTAGTTTCATAGTTTTCCAATAAAACCCCGTCCAGGTAAACATCGTATTGCTGTTGGAAGCACTCATTGTAAGCCAGGGAATTTCTGGAGCTATTGGGTCGCGTAACCGTAGAATCGTAAATCCAGATCTCTGTGTTATCGGTAATATTGGGGCTCAATAATTTCTGGGTCAGGCCTCGTTTCCTTGTTTTTTTCAGATCCGGGCACATTTTTTCGATGGTCAGGTCATCATCAGGCTCGTAAAGTAAAAACAGCTCCAGGTAGTTGCCTTGAGGAGTTTTAGAAGGAATGCTAAAAAAGGGGACCGGTACTTTTTCAGGTCGCAAGTCGTCATAGAAATTCCACTCTACAATATTGGCATCCCGGATGGCAGAAAATTTTCCAGGAAAATATGAATGTCCTACGACGCCTGTTTCACTAATCAATACAACCATGGCCAGATAAGGCAGGATAAACCATGCCAAACGCCTACCGAATTTTTGATCGATAAAATTGTAATACAGCGGCCGGTATAAAAAGGAAAGGGAAATGAGGCTAAAAAAGCGATAGATCGCGAAGTAAGCCCTTGAGAACCACTTCGCTTTTATTTTTTTCAGGCCTCCCTGTGTAAAAAAATCAATAAGATACAATAAGCCCGCAGCCGTAAAAAGCAGTATATATATGCCTGCCCATACCTCCCCCGTAGCTTTCTGCAACAGATCTCCGGTAATCATCATGAATATCAATACACCTCCGAAAGAGATCCACATAAAGAAGATCAAAAAACTAAAAGCATAGATGATACTACATACTTTTTCCAGCTTTTCGATGTAATCATCATAATCGCCCACTTTCCTTTTTAAAAAGCGATGAAATGTATCTGAAAAATTAAGGTAATGGTAGTTGATCTTTCCGGAGACGTACCTAAGGCCGATGGTACCGATCCAAAGGCCCCTCAGGATAATGTGAATGCTGAGGTTGACCATCATAAACAACCAGCCGATTCGCAAAAAGGCCAGCATTCGGGAAGCCTTCCAAAAGGCGCTGCCACCTTCATTAGGTGTGATCAAGTCCATTCGAGCTGCCCATACTTCCAAAGGGGTGTTCAGTTCCAGCAAAAGCACCAGGGCAAAACCAGATACAATCAATTCAAGGTTCCAGCTTTGTTCCTGGAGTTTTTCCAGCCACTGTTCAAACGACTTTTTTTTATTGGCCTGCATAACGCATATAGGTGTACTTAAGAATCAAGGGGTTGTGTAAAAAGTCCTTCGGCCTTCCTGCCGGCCGGCAGGCGGGTTCACACAACCAATAATATATTTTTTGGAGGTGGTTTAAAGCCCGTACGGGCTTTAAACCACCTCCAAAACAAAAGTATCTGGGGTGGATAAAAACCTGACTGCCGTCAGGCAGGCGAGGAACGAGTTTTTACACAACCCCTTGGTTCTTCAATTAAATGATTTATCGAACATGCAGCTAAAAAACTGAGTTTTATAATAAAAACCAAAAAACAATCATGAGATTTCTTATCAGTATTCTCCTTAATGGCTTACTTGTATATTTCGCTTCCTGGCTATTGTCAGGAGTTTATGTAAATAGTTTTTCGGTAGCCATTATTGCCGGCTTAGCCCTGGGTATCATCAATTTATTTATAAAACCCATTATTACTTTCTTAACCTTACCGATAACAATAGTCACACTCGGATTATTCCTGTTTGTAATTAACGGAGCGATGGTGCTTCTTGTCGATCGATTAGTAGCAGGTTTCTCTGTAAATGGATTGACCTGGGCGATCATTTTCTCTGTAGTTTTAGCCTTTTTGAACCTGTTAATTGGCAATTACTCCGTTAATACCAGGGGACCGCTAATCAAATAATTAAGCCAAGTTGTATCGCAACTTGCGCTATTTAATCTTAAAACACACACTGAAGTTGTTTAAAGTTTTATCACTGGGCTGCAAAAACGTCTTTTATGCCCATTTTTCGTTTTTTTATCGCTCCATCCGCCTGAGTAGGATGAAGCTCAAAAAAAGCCTCAACTGGACATAAAACCTTGTTTTTTCGCTTCCAGCAGAAAACTTTAAACAACTTCACTCTTAAAAAAAGCTGGATGGTCCAAACCATCCGGCTTTTTTTGTTTACTTAGGCCCTGGAATATTATGAATCCCTTAAATAGTGTTAAAAAGTAAACCAATCTATTGACAAAAGCTTTACTTTGCAGGGTCGTATTTTTTTAACGAAAAAACACATCTTTACCTAACTCACAAGTATTACCCATTCTAAATTTTATTCAAAGTGACAGAAAAAGAAATTAAAACTGCGCTCAAGAACTGGCGAAGCATTGTAAAAAAGTATCAGATACCTAGCACTAAAAAAGCTGTTTCTCAAATTCTTAGTACCTTTTTGCCCTTTCTCGGGCTATGGGTATTAATGTATTTCAGCCTTCATTGGTCCATTTGGATCACCCTCGGGCTGGCAGTTGTGAACGCCTTTTTTATGGTTCGAATTTTCATTATTCAGCACGATTGTGGCCACCATGCATTTTTAAAATCAAAAAGATGGAATGAAGCGATAGGAGTTGTTTGTAGCTTTTTCACTTCTATCCCTTTTAAATATTGGGCGAAGGTTCATAATTTTCATCACTCCCATTCCGGGCAGCTAGATTACAGAGATATTGGAGACATAAAACTACTGACTGTTCAAGAATACAAAGAATTATCCCGTTGGGGGCGTTTTAAATATCGGGCCTGGAGAAGTCCCATCGTTTTATTTTTGATTGCACCGGCCGTATATATGGCATTTTCTAATCGGTACCCGATCTTTAAATTAAAAGGATGGGGTGACATCCGGCGCTCTCAGATTTTAAGCAACATTTTGATCCTTTCGGTCTATGTGGGGCTGGCGCTCCTGGTTGGATGGAAAAAATTCCTGATCATCCACGCGACCATCATTTTGCTGTTTGCCATTATAGCTTTTTGGTTCTTCTACGTACAGCATCAGCACGAAGAAGCCTACAAACAATGGAAGCCCAACTGGAACTTCCTGGTCGCTTCCATCAAAGGGAGCACCTATTACAAACTCCCTAAGCTGTTCAATTGGCTCACAGGTAACATTGGCGTTCATCATATTCATCATCTGGCACCCCGGATTCCCAATTATAATCTGATGAAGTGTGCCCGGGAAAACCCTGTTTTCCAAAAATACACGACCATTATTACCTTCAGAGAAAGCTTAAACTGTGTATTCAATAAGCTGTGGGATGAGCAGATGCAGAAAATGATCTCCTTCCGGGAGTTTTATCGCAGGGAGCAATTAGGGATGGTATAAAAACAAAAGCGTATAAGTCGCTGTTCAGCGACTTATACGCTTACCCAATATATAAATGGGAAGAGGCAACATTGTCACGATCCCAATCACAGCCAAAGGCCAGCCAAAGTACTTATGCGCTGCATAAAGATAAAAAAGCGCAATCATGAGGTAGATTAAGACTGGTATCCAAGCATGTTTCTCATCATCAGAAGGCTCAGTGGGTCGAAAATACTCAAGCAGCCTAAAACTTAGAGAAGCCGTTCCTACCACAGCCATCCAGCCCAGAAAATTGCCGGGAGGGACTCCAAAAAAAGCTCCACCATCCAGCCAGGTCCAGTTTTTTTCAAATTTTTGAACCGGATCAATCATCAAATCCATACTTGTTATTAGCCACGCATCTGTCAACACTAATATCATCAAGGTCCAGACGGAAGATCCCGATCTGTGAGGTTTTCGCTTTCCCCAAATAGTCAGGCCCGCATTACTAACTGAATATCCAATGTAGATAAAAAAGCACCAGGCGAGTAAAACCGATATAGGAAGACTACCAATGCTCCAGACGCTTTTCAGATGAAATTCATATGCGCCGAATGGTTGGTAAACAATAGCCAGGTGCTCAGCTACGAGAGCTATCACACCACTTACTAATAAAAAAAAAATACTACGCCTGACACCCAAATGGTGAATGGCATGCCCGATCAGGCTTAGTCCCAAAAAACCTACAGGGATCAGATACAAAACGGGATAGGATTGCCAGAGGCCCCAAACTGCGTTGATCAAAAAAGAAACAAGCCCGCTGAGCAGGAATAGAAAAAAAAGGAAAGGTAATCGCCTGGAAAGGAATTCCTTCATAGAAGAACCAAAAGCTTTTCGGGTGCTTTAAGCAAATTTTTTATATACCTTATCAATCGCCGATGCCAGAGCCCGGTCTTTATCCGTAACCACATTGCCTGCATCATGGGTACTCAGACTGATATGCACCTTATTGTACACATTGCTCCAATCAGGATGATGATTGGCTTTTTCGGCATGGAAGGCTACTTCTGTCATAAAAGCGAAGGCTTCTATGAAGTTTTTGAATTCGAAACTGGCTTTTAGCTGGTTGTTTTCTTCAGTCCACATAATCTATATGATTTATTTCCGAGGGTTTAGAACCCTAGGTTAGAATTTTGTATTAACGATTGGCGGGTACCCGCCAATCGTTAATACAAATCATCTTCCTCTTCTTCTTTTTTTGATTTCGGTGTATAATCAAAGCTCCAGTTGTATTGATCCAGATGTTGCAGAGCGAGTGTGAGTAGTTCGATGCTTTCGTGGATGTCCTTTTTATGAGCCATTTCGATGGTTTGGTGGATGTGGCGCAGGGGGATGGAAATGGCCCCGGAGATCGCACCCTTTTTGCCATACCGCTGAACGCCGGCCGTATCGGTTCCTCCGGCAGGCAGGATTTCTCTTTGTGCGTGAACATCATGGTCGTCGGCTAATTGCTGAAGGTAATTTACCATGCGATAATCGGAAATGACCGAGCCATCCATAATTTTGATAGCGGTACCTTTTCCCAGGCGAGTCACCATTTCGTGAGGTTGGGCCCCCGGTACGTCAAAGGCGATGGTCACGTCCAGGCCAAAACCGAAATCAGGATCAATCAGGTGAGCAGAAGAGATCGCCCCGCGCAGGCCTACTTCTTCCTGAACGGTGAAAACACCGTAAATATCGTAAGGCACATCCTGATCTTTTAGCTTCCTAAGGGTTTCGATCAAAATAAAGACAGACACTCGGTTGTCCAGAGACTTGCCATTCACGCAGTCCCCCATTTCTATCAGATCCCCTTTTCGAGTAACGGGATCACCAACTCTGATCATTGCCCTTACCTCTTCTTTGGGCAAGCCAAGGTCAATATAATATTCATTGATCGGAACGGCTTTATTCCTTTCATCTGGTTTCATCAGATGTATAGGTTTGGTACCCATGACACCCATGATATCTTTTCTTCCATGAACGATGACGCGCTGAGAAGTGAGCGTTTTGGGATCGAAGCCACCTAAGGTGTGAAATCGCAGGAAGCCTTCTTCTTCAATATGGGTGACGATAAAGCTGATTTCATCCATATGGGCAGCAATCATCGCTTTTTTGGGGCTTTTCCCCTTTTTTACCGCGATCACATTGCCCATGTTGTCAATAGAAATTTCATCTACTAGTGACGCGACCTCTTTAATAACCAATTGGCGTATGCGCTGTTCGAATCCGGGTGCTCCTGGGGTTTCACAAATTTGCTTAAGCAACTCGAAGTTGATCATAATATCTTTAAGTTTTAAGGCGATGTTGGTTTTCCAGGGATAAGTGCGAAAATAACAACTAATCCCCTGACTTTGTTAAAAAACACAACGTATAATTTCCTCAAAGAAGTATATTGCGAGGAATTTTGAGCTTTTAGGAGGCGAAAACACGCAAGGCCTCTAATAAAAAACAGGTATGTCTGTACTAAGGAAGCTGGCCGGCGAAACGGCTATTTACGGGATCAGTAGTATTTTGAGTCGATTGTTGAACTGGGTGATCCTTACGCCCTACCTTACGCGGGTCTTTAGCGACCAGTCGGATTATGGGATCATTTCGGAGATGTATACCTACACGGCCCTCTTGCTGGTATTTTTCACCTTCCGTATGGAAACCACTTTTTTCCGCTTCGGCAGCCAAAAAGGCTTCATGGAAGTGAGTTTTTCTAAAGCTTCTCTGGCAGTTTCAGGACTGACCTTAGTCCTGAGTGGTCTGTTGCTCGTCAATGCTCAGGCACTGGCCAATTTTATTGAGTACCCTGAGCATCCTGATTTTATTCAATGGATTGTATTCATTATTGCCTTTGATGCCCTGGCTGCCATTCCATTTGCCCGCCTGCGTTTGCAGAGCCGGCCTGTACGTTTTGCTATTTTGAAAGTCCTCGGCATTGTTGTCAACATCCTCTTAATTTTCTTTTTCCTTGAGGTTTGTCCGTGGCTGATCGATCATGGCTATGGCTCCTGGGTGAATTTTTATTCGGAAGAAAGCAGAATCGGTTATATCTTTTTGTCTAACCTCATCGCAAGTGGGGTTGTGTTGCTCTTTTTGCTCCCCTTATATTCGAATGTCAAATTAAAAATGGCCGCCCCGGCAGATATCATCGATCAGGAACTTCCGGAGGAAAAAGTGACGGACACCAAAGGCAAGCTTCAAAAGCCTGATTTAAAGAGGATGTTCTTTTATGCACTCCCGCTGGTAGTCGCCGGGCTGGCAGCTGTTATCAATCAATTGATCGGCATTCCTATGCTGCGCGCGCTGGGAGACGTAGATCTGGAAAAAGCCCGGGCCATGGCGGGTGTCTATGGTGCTGTGGCCAAGCTCGCAGTCATTATGAATTTATTCACCCAGGCCTTCAACTATGCAGCCGAGCCCTTCTTTTTTCGAAATGCCCAGGAAAAAAACGCCAACCAGATCTATGCCGATGTGGCCAAAGCCTTTGCCCTGGTAGGGGGATTAGCCTTTCTGGGGGTCATTTGTTATTTAGATGTACTGCAGTATTTTTTGGGAAAAACTTATCGGGAAGGGCTGGAGATCGTTCCGTTCCTGTTAGCAGCTTATTTCTTCCTGGGCTTATTCTACAACTTCTCCATTTGGTACAAACTCGAGGATATGACCAGGTTTGGGGGATATATCGCCATTGGAGGCTCCATCATCACAGTGGGCCTGAATTGGATGCTAATCCCTAGTTTCGGCATCTACGGCCCTGCCTGGTCGGCCCTGGCTTGTTATAGCTTTATGGCTGCTGCCAGTTACTGGACAGGGAGGAAGTACAAGCCCATTCCATATCCTGTCCGCAGGATTACTTCTTATTTTTTATTGTCCTCTGCGGGTGTATTGTTATCGATGTGGCTGCGTCCGCAACTTGAAGGACAATTGGGCCTTTCTCTGTTAATCAACACCTTAATATTTCTAATAATCCTCAGTCTGTTTTTATTTTTAGACCGGAAATACATTAAGAGACTATTTTTTAACAAACCCATTTAGCATGATGAAATCCCTTCGACTGTTTTTACTGACGCTTCCTTTATTAGCGATGGTAAGCTGTTCAGAAACCAGCACGACACCGAAATCGCAAGATGAATTTCGGGTCAACTTTGAAAAATTCACCCTCGAAAACGGTTTGGAAGTGATCTTTCACGAAGATCATTCTGACCCGGTAGCAGCCGTGGCCCTCACGTTCCACGTCGGATCGGCACGAGAGAAAGAAGGAAAAACCGGCTTTGCGCATTTGTTTGAGCATCTGTTGTTTCTCGAGTCTGAGAACCTTGGGAAAGGAGGCCTGGATAAATTAAGCGCACGCGTAGGAGGTTCCGGCGCTAACGGCTCCACCAGCCGCGACCGCACCAACTATTTTCAAACCGTCCCCAGCGATGCCCTGGAAAAAATGCTTTGGGCAGAAGCCGACAAACTCGGTTTTTTCATTAATACCGTCACCGAAGCCGTAGTGGCCAAAGAAAAGCAAGTGGTTAAGAATGAAAAGCGTCAAAGTGTGGACAACCGACCGTACGGCCACGCCAGCTATGTGATCGGCAAGAATATGTATCCGGAAGACCACCCCTACAACTGGCAAGTGATCGGATCGTTGGAAGACCTTCAAAATGCAACGCTGGAGGATGTCAAGGAATTCTACAATAAGTGGTATGTACCTAATAATTGCACCCTGGTAGTGGCCGGCGATTTTGATCCGGAGCAAGCGAGGGAGTGGGTGGAAAAATATTTTTCCGAAATAAAAAAGGGCGATGATATTGAGCCTATGGAAAAAAGGCAGGCCAAGCTTTCCGAAACAAGCCTGCGCTACCACGAGGACAACTTTGCACGTTTGCCCGAATTGCAGATGGCCTGGCCCAGTGTCGAAGTCTACCACCCTGATGCTTACCCCCTGGAGATTCTGGCTTCTTTGTTGACCGAAGGCAAAAAAGCGCCTTTCCAGAAAGTGATCGTGGAAGAAAAGCAGCTGGCCGATAATGTTAGAGCCAGTAGCCGCAACTCCGAGTTAGCCGGAGAATTTTATCTGACGGTCCAGGCTTTTCCAAATACTGACCTGGATGAGGTATCCGCCGGCATCCAGGAAGCCTTTGCCCGCTTTGAGTCAGAAGGATTCACGGAGGAAGACCTTAACCGGATTAAGGCAGGCTTGGAAACAGGCTTCTACAATGGTTTATCAAGCGTTTTGGGCAAGGCATTTCAACTGGCCCAATACAATATCTTTGCCGGAGATCCCAGTTACATCAATGAAGACATCAAAAGGACGATGGCCGTCACTCAATCTGATGTGAGGAGGGTATATGAAAAATACATTAAAGGCCAGCCTTTTGTAGCCACCAGCTTTGTGCCCAAAGGACAGCTTGAGTTGACATTGGAAGGTTCGGAGAAGGCCGAAGTAGTAGAAGAAAAAATCATTCAGGGCCGGGCAGACGAGGCCTTTACTTTGCCGGAAAATGTAGCATATGAGCGTACGCCTTCCAGTTTTGATCGGACGGTGGAACCTCCATACGGGCCAAGTCCGGAAATAAAAGTTCCCGAGCTTTGGAAGGGAGAGCTTTCGAATGGTATCAAGATTTACGGCATCGATAATAATGAATTGCCCTTAGTACAGTTCAATTTGCGCATTAAGGGAGGCCTGTTACTGGATCAGCCGGACAAGGTCGGCGTAGCCAATTTGGTAGCCGATTTGATGACAAAAGGTACTAAAAATAAAACGCCTGAAGAGCTGGAAGCCGCCATCGACGAACTAGGTGCTCGCATTAGCATCCGTGCCGGACAGCAATACATCGTAATTTCCGGGAATTCACTGGCCAGGAATTATGCTAAAACCATGGCCCTGGCACAGGAGATGCTGCTAGAGCCTCGCTGGGATGAACAGGAGTTCGAGCTGGCCAAGCAAAGCGTGATGAGCCAGATCGCTGCTTCGCGGGCTCGCCCTAACAGCATTGCGGAGAATGCCTTTAATGAATTGTTGTATGGAAAGGATCACATCTTCTCAAATGATATTTTAGGTGACCAGGTATCCGTTGAATCCATTACACTACAGGATCTAAAGGATTATTATGCCGCTAATTTTTCTCCAATACTGGCCGATTATCTGGTGGTAGGGGATGTGAGCAAACAGGAAGTAATGGAAGCCCTGTCTGGCCTGGAAGCCAATTGGGCAAAAAGAGAGGTACAGCTTCCGGAATTACCGGAACCTCCGGTGGTCGATGCCTCGAAGGTTTATTTCTACGATGTACCCAATGCCAAGCAATCCGTTCTACGATTCGGCTACCTCGCCCTGGCGGAGAATGATCCAGACTATTATCCGGCTGAGGTAATGAACTACATTTTGGGCGGCGGTGGCTTTGCCTCCAGGCTTACGCAGGAATTGCGAGAAGGCAAGGGGTATACCTATGGAATTCGCTCCTCTTTCTCCGGAACCGATTATCCCGGCCCTTTCTCGATTGGCAGTGGTGTTCGAACGAACGTGACCTATGAATCGGCTCAATTGGTGAAAGACATCCTGAAGGAGTATCCGTCTACCTTTACAGAGAAAGACCTCGAGACGACCAAGAGCTCTCTGACCAAGAGCCAGGCCCGTGCATTTGAAACCCTGGGTGCCAAGCTGAACATGCTGGACAACATCAGCACCTACGGCTGGTCGGCCGATTATGTAAAGGACAGGAAGGCCATCATCGAAGGCATGACGATCGA
The DNA here is from genome assembly GCA_030430845.1 of Bacteroidia bacterium. Classification (GTDB taxonomy): domain Bacteria; phylum Bacteroidota; class Bacteroidia; order Chitinophagales; family Saprospiraceae; genus JANQPA01. The sequence continues at coordinate 20,194 of JAUIKE010000063.1, forward strand.
GCGGGTTCAGGAGCTGGCCCGGCAGTATGCCAATCCCGATAAGATGATCTACCTGGTCGTAGGTGACGCCGCTACGCAAAAGGACCGCCTCAGGCAGTTGGGGTATGGGGAGCCGGTGCTGCTGAACGCTCCGGTTGAGTAATTTCCGATACGAGCAGGCTGCCATAACCTGCCAAAATCGGACAAAATCGGACAGGGACTTGCGTCCAAATAAAATTTTGTGAATCTTGTGTTAGTCACCTGGTGACTTGGAGTCACCAGGTGACTAACACAAGATTTTCTCACTCCAATAAAACCGGAGCCCACTCCTAAAATAGTAAACCAACCCCACCCTGCTATGACTCCCACTCCACTCATCAAAGCCCTACAAGTAGCCGAACAATTACTAAAAAAAATGCTGCCGCTATCCCAGAGGAGATCCTGGCCAGCTTCATGGTCCCTTTTTGTAATTTCAAAGGCGGCGACATTGTCGATGTTTTTTAAAACCAATTATATCGGAAATATTCTTCGCCAGGTACAAGTTTTTGAAAACGGCCGTCGTTTAAAATACGACCATTCCCATTCCCATGATCAATTCGGCCAGATAGGCCAAATCCCTCTTAACAGAAACAAAATGGCCACCCATCGTATACTGCAGTCCGACTTTGAGCAAGAATGGGCTTTTCCTGCTGACAACCGGTCATAACCACATTGGGTCTCATTAGTCGATTTTATGTGCAGAAAAAAAATTATCCGGCCAAATTAAGGACCTATTTCAAACCAAAAAATACAACTATGAAAAAAGCACTAAAATGGATTGGCATTGTGCTAGGAGTTCTGGCCGTCCTGATGATCATCGGTTTCCAGGTTATGAAATCACAAACCAAAAAACACAGTCCGGAAGGCACCGTCGAAATGACACAAGGAAATACTGAAATTTCGGTATTTTACAATCGCCCGGGCAAAAAAGGTCGCGAAATATTCGGGGGGCTCGTACCATACAATGAAGTCTGGCGTACCGGTGCCAATGAGGCCACTACTTTTACCACCAATAAGAATTTGGTAATTGACAATCAGACATTACCTGCAGGGAAATACACGATCTGGACCATCCCTGATGAGGACAACTGGGCCGTCATTTTTAACGACAAGATGTATTCCTGGGGAGTCAGCATTTCCAAAGGTGGCGCCGCCAGCCGCAATCCGGATAATGATGTTTTGAAAACTATGGTGCCGGTGGAAAAAATGGATGAAGTCGTGGAGCTGTTTACCATCTCATTAGAGGAAAGCCCTATGGCACTCACAATGAGTTGGGATCAAACGAGGGTGAGGGTGCCGATTCAAATTAAATAAACCGTAATGTATCCGAAATCATTAACCTTGCAAACCCATATCTATGTCTAATCAAAAAGGCAATCAATTCCCGGCCTGGGGAATTAACACCGAAAACCAGGTATTCGCAGTAGACCCCGAAAACAATATCATTACCAAGTCCGACACTGGCTTCGCCATAGACCTCGGCATTTCAGAAGACGGTACCCTTTGGGCGCTTTCTCAAATACCTGACCCCGATGGCGGCGGAGCTAGGATTTTTTGGAGTAATGGCGACGGCAACTGGACAGAAATTAATACCTCCGATCCGGGCGGCGTTCAAATCACAGGCACTACTGCCGGAAATTGCATTTACCGTACCTTCGACGGAGTGCTCCGCACCATGGATACCGCAGGAAATAGTTCTGTACTGTATGACCAATTTCCCGTAACAGATGTAGATTATGGAGGGGGTTATCTTTGGGCTATTTTGGACTCCAATACTATGGAGGACAATATCATCATTCAACCACATTTGCATTTATCAAAATTCACCTCTCCACTAAACTGGTCTTCTTTTAAGGGAAATCCTTCACCAAGTAGCCTATCGGCAGGATACGCGGGCAATTGTTACGGTCTTATTGACGGCACGCCTACTTATTTCTTAACGGATGGTTCGGGCTCTGGTAGCGCAGGAGCAGGAGTGGACGGTCAGTGCTTGCAGATGACCTTTAAAAACTGGTCGTATGTACTAACCACTAATCTTAATGAGGAAGGGAACCTGGTGTATAAATGGGTAGATACTTTTGGAGGGAAATTTGAGCCTACCAATATCCGGGCAAATTATTTTCTTTCTTCTTTTTACAGGAAAAGCCCTGCTTAAAACAAGAAAGGGTAAATACCGGCCGGCATTTACCCTTTCTTTATCTTTCTCTTATTGCTTCTTCAGTGTCAAAGGCGGTGGCACTGAGCCATCTCCGCAAGGCATTTGCTTTGGTGTAAACAGCATCGTGGAGGCGTCTTTCAATTCAAACTGACAAATGACCGTACCGTTGCAATCATCGGTTTTCAAGGGAATATGAATCTCATTGCCTTTAACTTCATAAGTGGAATTAACAGGCGCTTCACTTCCCTCCTTGTAAGAAAAGGACATATCCTCATTCATCTTGAATGTCAAAGTCATCATGTTTCCCTGATCATCTACCGGCACCTGAGTAGACCAGGTTCCGACAACAGATTGACTATAAGCAGCTAAGGAAAATAAAAGGAATGCACAAAGCGAAAGAATTGTTTTCATTTGGACTGATTTAAGGTAATTTGAATGTTTTTCTCGACTCTATATTACTAAAAAAAGGGCGGACCAATACTATGTTTTTTCGATTTAACGCTATTTCTTTATTAAATACGTAATTTTTAAATAGCCTTTGAACTTTAAAATAAAATTGGTTTTACCTGTAAGTAGGTTTAGTAAATTGAAATATGACCCTTGAAGCGTTTTAAAGCGACATACACAACCCAATCTTTTCCACGGCCTCCTGCCTGGACAGAGCGCCTGGCTGAAGCCCTGGGCGGTTTAGCCATCATTTTGCTTGTATTGATGGCCCTTCCATTTGTATTGGTTCTGTTTCTGGTCGTGCAACTAAGAAATCTTCTCTCCCCTTCGACAGCGGAGCAGGAGCTCCTCTTTCCGGATTGGCCATGGGACACAATAATCGAAAATGAGCATCTGCATATTGAATGGCGGCAAAATCACAACCTGCAGCAATATGCCGATAAAGATCCACATCTGTCAGATGATCTTGAATTTGGAGAGTTTGTTGCCTACGGTTTGCGCAGTACGCCTGAAGTTCCGGAATTAAACGATATGTATTTTGATTTCTGTTACGAGGAGTGGGAAAATGGTTTATTGTTAAGAGGCCTTTCTCCGATCGAATCCCGAGATATGGACCCCATTTACTTCTTGGATTATAAGGAAAAAAACATGCAACTGCTCGGTGAAGTTCCTGCGAATGCGGAAGTAAAATTTGTCAAAAACGAGGATGGAAGTATTTCTGTGAAAGGAACAAACGGAAATGAAAAGTTTGCCTTAAAAATTTGTATCATTGAGGCTCAAGCTTAAAAAGTATTCGCGTGCCGCGAATACCTAAACCATATATTTTTTATGAAAAAAAGAAAATCCCTAAAACGTTACGACGTCACCGACAGAGGCCAGAACCACTTGATCTATGAGGCCGAATACAATGAAAACGAAAAACCACTGGTAGAAATAGAATACAGCCAGGGTGGCGTACCTATTTCCACCAATACCTATGAATACGATGAAGAGGGGAACCTGATCAGCGAATCCCTACAGGGAGAGGAGAAAGAAGCCTTCCAGCGGCTCGACTACGTCTACAGCGACGATAAAAAGAAAATGACCAAAACCCTGACCTATGCCGACGGCTCAACCGAAAGGGAAGAGGTGGAAATAGATAACAACCAAAAGACCATTCGTAAATACGATTATGAGGGAGAACTGGAGGAAGAAACGATCGAAACTTTTAGAGCGGACGAGCAGGTAGAAACGGTAGAGCATTACAATGCCAATATGGACAGCCGCGAAAAGCACGTCTATTCCTATGATGATAACAACAAAATGATCAAGGAGGAAGTCTACGTGGATGAAGAACTTTACATGACCACCGAATGGGAGCGAGATGAAAAAGGCAGAGCGCTGAATGAAGAGGCTTATGACGAGGACGGCGACTTAATCCATAAGCATTATTACAAATATGAAGGGGACCTGCTCATGGAAGAGGGCATCGAAGAATATCGATCTTATAACAGCAAGCTCCGCTTCCAATTCGAGTATGATGCGCAGGGAAGGATCACCCGCCAGGTACAGGAAACCTATACCGGCGAGCTAGTCCAGGAAATCGCTTATGAACTCAACGAGCAGGGCGATGTGGAAATGGCCCATTTTGTTCGGACCGGCTTGTATCATATGATCTATGGACAGAGTACCGCCGGGTACAATCAGAGTTTGAAGAATGAGATTGAGTATTATGAGTAGAAAGCAAAATGGGGCCGATGGCCCCATTTTGCTTTCTACTCATACCTCAATGCCTCCACCGGATTCCGCCTCGCTGACCAGATTGCCTGAAAGCTAACCGTCAGGGCCGCAATTAATATGGAGAAGCCAATAGCGGCTATGAACGGCAAAGCAGATAATTCCGTCCGATAAGCAAAGTCCTGCAACCATTGACTGGAGATGAAATAGCCAATCGGAACCGCGATCAGGCTGGAAAGCAACACCCATTTGATAAATCCGCTTACCAGCATAAAGCTGAGCTGTTCTACTGAGGCACCCAGTACTTTCCGCACGCCTATTTCCTTGGTCCGGATGATGGTAGAATAAGTTGCCAGGCCGAATAAACCAAGTATGGCTACAAAAATGGCTAAAAAGGTTGCATACAGCAGTGCCTGACCAAAGCGGCGATATTCTTCGTACAAGCTCCCAAAGTCTTCATTTAAAAAAGAATAGCGAATGGGATGAGCCGGCTCCACCCTGGCCCAAAGTTGTTCAATGGCTGTAAGGGTGGTGGGCAGATCAGTGGCTGACACTTTTAGGCCGGCATAATTATTATTCCTTCCCATTCCGATGATCAGCGGCCGGATCCGGCGATCCAGCGCCCGATAGTGATAATCTTTCACCACTCCAATAATGCGGCTATACTCCTCTTCCCCGGAAAACTTGATTTTCGCCGAAAAAGGATCTTCTACATTATACTCCCGAATAAATGCCTCATTGACGACAAAAGTTCTGGCCGTATCTCCTGGGAAATCCGTAGAAAAATAGCGGCCTTCTGCTAATTCCAATTCCAGCACATCCATATAGCTTTCGTCCGTGAAGAGCACCCTCGGGTAAGTCAGGTCGTCCCGGCCCTGAATTTCGAGCGACCAGTCGGGATAGCCGTGGCCCGGCATTCTCGAGGCCGAAGTGGTACTGACCACGCCAGGTATGTTCTTAAACTGTTCTTCCATGCCTTTAAATTTTCGATAGCCATCATCCGCATTGAAGGGAATGACAACGATCTGGTCTCCCTTGAACCCCAAATCCTGGTTCATCATAAAATTGATCTGCTTGTAAATGAACAGCATCACAATGACCAGTACCACCGACAGGGAAAATTGGGTCACTACCAGCGCCCGGCGGAAGGAAGCCCCTCCCTTTCCTTTTTGCAGGCTCTTTAATACTTTTACCGGCTTAAAAGAAGACATAACAAAGGCCGGATAGAGGCCTGCTAATAAGCCGACTAATATACTCAAGCCTAACATTGGCAAGATCCAGCTGAGCCAGTCTCCTCTCAAAAAAAGCAGCTCCCTATCAACGATCTGGTTAAAGCCAGGCAGGAAAAGTTCCACTAAAAAAACAGCGATGCAAAGAGCCAATAAAGCCTGGGTAACCGTCTCCATCAAAAACTGACCGATTAGCTGTTCACGCCGGGCGCCTGTCACCTTTCGCACCCCTACCTCTCGGGCACGCCCCAGGGCACGAGCAGTAGATAAGTTGATGTAATTAATAGCACCGATTAACAATACAATCAAAGCGATCAGGCCAAAAATGTAAACGTACTTGATGTCTCCTGCCCGGTTGGAGAAAGAGCCGATATTAGCAGAATGCAGATGGATGTCAGAAACGGGCTGCAAGTTCCAGTCGGGTAGTTCTTCAGCAGTCGGTTTGACATTCAGGCCCCGCCATTCTTCAATTTTGAAGTTGTTGACATGCTCGGTGATCTTTTCCTGAAGGGCCAGGATATTGGCCTCGTCGTTCACTTTGATATATGTGGCCCGGTTATTGGAGTTCCAGTTGGCATTTCCCCAGGTATAACGAGTATAGACTTCATAGGGAAGGTGTGTTTGCTCTAAAGGCTCAATAACTCCCGTGACCACCAGATCAAGCTCATCATTAAAGCGAACGGTCTTACCGACCGGATCTTCTTCTCTGAAAAACAAGCCTGCCACTCGTTCAGACAGTACCACAGCATTGGGCGCTTCCAGGATGCCTTTTTTTTGCCCATACTTTAGGGGCAAGTCAAGCACCTCAAAAAAGGTGCTATCCACCATGGCAATGTCTTCGATGAAGAATTTATTGTGTTCATATTCCAGCATCGTCTCTCCATAAGAAGAGAGGCCGGTGCTCTCAAGAATTTCAGGGAAGTCAGCTGTCAACTGCTCGGCCAGGGGATCGGGCGTCCAAACGGTGGCTCCTCCGCTTTCGGGCCAGAATCGGTACACTCTATAGATCTGGTCTTTACCGGGAAGCCAGGTGTCATAACTCAATTCATTTTTCACATACAAAAGGATAAGGACCGCTACGGCCAGGCCAAGGGAAAGACCGCCGATATTGATAGAGGAATAGAGCTTGTGTTTCCACAAGTTGCGGAAGGCTGAGTTTAGGTAGTTCTTAAACATGATCGGGTGATTTTAATTTTTTTCAATGCCAGGCAGCGCCTGGCATTGGTCTATAAAATAGAAGACTCCCTAAATATGAAATGGTTACTTTTGATTAACTTAGAAGCATTAAAACATTAAAACCTTCAATATAACTTATGGAAACCAAGCCTGAATCAGCCGTACAAACTCCTGACCGGATCAAGCTGCCTTTTGTTTTTGACGTGGAAAAAATGAAAGAGGAGTATGAAAAAATGGACTTCGGGGACTTTGTTTACTATTCCGTCGTACCCTTAAGAGCTCCGGCTCACTTGGTGGATACTTCCCTCCCGGCTCCTCCTCCTGCCGATGATTATGCAGATGGCTCCTGGACGGAGTGGATGGACACCCCTGAGTTAGTGAAATCCCCCTATTTCACTAGTATCATTGATACCTTTCGAGCACATACAAGGGTAACGCTGGTACGTTTGCTGAGACTGGCGCCGGGTGAGGAAGTGAAAGAGCACACGGATCCCACTTTAGGTCTGGAGGAAGAAAATTCCGTCATCAGGCTGACCATCCCCATCATTCGCGATGAAGATGTTACCTTTTATCTGAACAACACACTCGTTCCTTTCCAGCCGGGCGAATGCTGGTATTTGAGACTTACCGACCCACACAAGATCATCAACGAGGGCTATAACGAACGGGTTAACCTGACCATCGATATGGTCCCGAATGAATGGGTTCGGAAAATGATCTTAGGCTAATTGATAGTTTTTCGGGGGAGAAAACTCCCCCGAAAAACCATCAATTAGCCTGTATATATTCACTGATTACACTTTGCACCTTTCCGGCCAGCTGATACCAGGCGGTTTCATGCTCATCGATCGAGGCGTCCATATTAGTCAGTAACAAGTAGCCTGTACTGCCGACCTGATCAAACCACAGATCACAGGTGGTACCTGGGTCACTACCATCGTGATGGATCATACCATCTTCCAAGAACCAGAATATGCCCTGATTGTCTCCAACACTTGCGGGTACTACCCCGTTCTCTAATATCGGATTAAACAACAAATCGTAAGCTTCTTTGGAAAACAGTGTGGTGGATTCCCCTCTTGCTCCTTTCATCATATCCATTAAAAATTTGGCCAGGTCTTCATTACTGGTTTGAATACTGCCATCGGGGTAAGAGTCATTCCAATAAAGCGGGAGTGAGGTCTGTTCGTCCCAGTATAGTTTGGCAATATTGGTCGAATTAAGGTCAGCGTGATCATAGGCCGTGTAGGTCATCTCCAGGGGCGTCAAAATATGAGTTTTGACATATTCCTGGAAAGGCTGCTCGCTCGCCACTTCCACCAGGTAGGCTGCCAAAGAAGTTGCGATGTTAGAATAATTCCAGCTTTCTCCCGGAGCTGTAGCAGCAAAGTTATCCATGCTGTAGCCGTCGCCATTTTCCAGGTAGTAGTCGGCCAAAAAGGCGGCCAGAGGTATGGATTCACGCTGGTTGATCCCAAACCCATTCTGCATCAATTCGGCCCCTGCTGTAGCTAAATCCTCGCCTGGCAAGATGTGATAGGCTTGCAGGTACCATTCATCTTCATCAACCAAGCCAGAAGTATGGGTGACCAGGTGCTTGACCTGAATGTCGGCACCGGGCTGTTTTGGATTCTTAACGTCTATGGGCAGAATGTCGTTGATGTTGGTCTCGAGCGTAAAATACCCCTGCTCAATGGCCTTCACAAGCGCCGCTGCTACGAAGGTCTTGCTGATCGACCCGATGGGCTGGGTAGTTTGGTTGGTGTAATTTTTATCCCCCTGAATGTCAGCCTTTCCAAAGGCTTGTTGGTAAATCACCGCATCATTTTTCACAATAGAAATAGCAAAACCCGGCGCTTCGGACTCACTGTAGATGTCAGTCAGTGCCTGGGTCAGTTCTTCGGGGGTGGTAATGGTGTAGGGTGTTGGCTTATCCTCTTTTTCGTTACAGGAAGTCGTTAGGAAAAATAAGGATAAAAGGAAGACGGATAAAACAAGTGGCTGTTTCATTTTTACATTTTTGAACGTTACAAATTTTGGTTCGGATCAAGCTAGAAAGCTGTTCAATTGCTTGATGCTACAAATATGGCGGGTAAACCGACGGAGAGCGTTCTAAAATGAAATTCCGTACTTTTTAATAGAATATTGGTACTTTTAAAATGGAATAATCACTTCTTCTTTAGGGCGGACCAAACCTTCATATATGATTTCATTTCCAGACCGGATGCGTAATTGGAAGCGATCGCTTTTCCGCAGTAGCTCAATATCATAGGCCCGGCCGAATAAAAACATCTTTTTGAGTCGTAATTCATTCCAGCTTGCAGGCAAATTCGGAGAAAACCGGATCGCCGAAAAGCCGGCCGGTTCTATTCCCAGCAGACCTTCGATAAATATCCGGCCGTACAAGGCACTTTCTGCTGAAAGATGCTTCATATTATTCTCTGGATAGGCTTCTACCGGGTACGGGACATGGTCGCCCAACAGCCGGGTCGTAGAGTAATGCCTCAATTTTTCAATCGCCTTTTCGTTCTCGCCTACTTTGAGCGCACCTCTTAATGCATACAGGGTAGCCCTATCCCAAAACACCTCACGGCTGTCTTTTTTAGCCGGATCATATTCGACTAAAATGCCGTTATCGGTCCAAAGCAGGTCGAATAAAGCTTTCAGGGTACCCTCTTTCCGCTGATCGATGCCCATGGTAAGCGGCAGGCAGATCCAATGCCTGAGTAATCGATTTTCTTTAAAATATCGATACGTCTCAGCATTTTCTATGGTCGCGCCGAAATAATTTTCGATGACTTGCTCCATCTCCCTCAGGCGTTTCTCATAAAGGGCTGAACTGTCATGCAGATCCAGTGCTTTAGCAATTAGAATGGCATACTTTAAACCGCCGAAATAAAGGGTAGAGGTAGACAAATTGGCGTCGCCCGTCTCAATGCGTCCTTCCATTTCATCCGACTCGGACATAACGGCTCCCGCCTGGTTTCTTTTTTTATGACAATATTCCAACGCCCATTCTATCAGGGGCCATAGCTCTTTCGCCTGGTTTTTATCCCCAGAATTTAACAAATACAAAGAGGTCCCGTATGCAATCATAGCAGCGTCTCCTCTATCCTGGTGGGTCATGGGAAAATGCCCATCCACTTCAAAGGCGTATGGAATATGCCCTTCTCCTTCGGGGATATTTTCTAAAAACTTCTTATACGTATTGTAGGCTGCTTCATTACCTATATCGTAGCCTAAATACGGGAAAAACGGGCCACTGTACTCAACCTGATCATTCGCCCAGATCCCGACGTAGTAGTTCCCACCTCCGGGAGAATGGACCAGCCCCATGGAGGATTCATAAATACTTTCGGCAGCCCTTATTTTGGAAAAATAAAATAAGGTGTTCAAAACCGGGTCGGGCGTTTGGAGGATCAGTTGGTTACGGCATACCTCCAGAAAGGACTCCCTTGACTTTTTAGCCTTTTGGTAGTCGAAGTCCGCGCTGCTTTCATCGTTCAGAGTCGCTCCATAATAAATGGCGGCTGTATGGGTTTGGCCAGGAGCCAGGCTTACTTTTTCCTGACTGTCAGTCGTTACTGAAAAAATATATTTCCCTTTATATCCTCTTTCGTACTGTTGGTACTGAACAGGAGATAGATGTAATTCCAGATTTTTGTTCCCTACATTTTCCATTTGCCACTCTTCCACCAGCAGCCTATTTTCCATAGAAGGATACATCTTTTTAGTCAGTTTCAGCCCGTCAACAGGCTTGCAGTAAAAGGTGATCAGCCCTCCAATCTCGACGGAATCCAGTTTTGCAGGCTGAATGATCTTATTCCCGAGACTTAGCACTGGCGCTATGTCGTCATTCACTTTCCTTCTGAAATAGGCCCGATACTTTTTCCAATCCGGCTCATTGCTTCTATTAAAAGTTCTTAATTGTGGGAAAATGAGATCTCTTTCAATGCTAAGATTCCCTTGCTCATCCAAGCCATAATAAATGATCGAGGCCACTTTTTTACCGGCCATTTCGATATTATCGCTATGTGGCATCGAATCGGGTACCCAAAGAATGCTATGGCGGTCGGTAATGACCCAGCGGTTTTCGCTAGAAAGGGAAGTTTGTGCCCAGGAAGAGCAGCCAAAGAGTAACAAAAAGCAGATAGCGTAAAGTTGATGGTTTATCATATTATATCAAGTTGTCCTATTAGACTACTGAATCCTTAATTTTCAAAAGCCCCTAATTCCACCAGGTGAAGGCCGGGGTTAGCGCTATTATACAGCATATTGATCCGCAGGTAGCGAACGGTAGCGGACTCTATCAGGTGCTCATAGCCTTTTTCTGTGGCCGGCAAAGTGTTTTGAGAAAAATCAACCAGGGTTTTCCAGTTTTTTTCGTCCAGGGAGCCTTGTATGTTATACTGATAATAGCGCCAGTTGTCCCAGAACGTATAGACTTTCAGGCGGCTGATTTGTTCTACTTGCTGTAAATCCACCTGTACCCAGTTCTCTTCGCCCTTATGATCGCCCCACATTTCCCACAAACTGATCCGTCCATTATTGGCCATTTCGGCCTTACCTGGGACGAGATGATCATTAGAAGCTTTGATCGGCGTGCCGGTCGTTAAGCTGGGTTCATTCCAGATCTTGAAATAGCTTTCGGAGACAGCCGAGCCTATGGGGCTGCCGTTTTTATCAAACAATTGGGCCCGAAGGTGAGTAGTTGAAGTGAAAGGAACGGGGCCGGTATAAGGCGTATCTTTTTTCGTAACAGCCTGGCCGTCGGTCCGGAACCGAATAATACCGGCGGGGCCCTGGCTCGTAAGGCTTACCCACAGCGTATCTTCAAAACGATGTTTTTCCCAGCTGCCGATAGGAAGTTCCTTCCATTCACCCTCAGTACTGATTTTTACGGGCTGCAAAAAGAACGACTGATAATACGCTCTGCCCATCATCTGCCCGTCAGCCTTGATGGCCCGGATGTGAACATGTTGATTGTCGTTGATCGTTAACGGGCCTTTCATTTCCTGCCAGTCGGCAGCGGAGGGTTCTGCTTTTAAGGCGTACTGTAATGATAGACCTTTTTGGGTAGCCTGAGCTTCGATCTTTAATTCCTTATCAAACCAGAGGTGTTCATAAAAATTACTTTCTTCTAACTGGGGGTAGCTCAATCCATCCAATTGCACCTTAAACGGCATCGTCAGCTTTTCAAATTTTTCGTCTACCCGTTTCTGAAGCGGGCTGAACTCGCTCCAGTCAAGCTCTTTGCCCGACCATAATTGCTGGGCCATGCTCGCCACTCGATGACGAAGCCGGGGCAGCTGGTTGAGCTGCGATTGCTCCCAGGCACACATGGTAGCCCCCATCGTTTGCTGGTTTTCAGGTAATTCCTGACCGACAAAGTCCCCTTCGTTCGCCCAGTGCTCCCAGCGGTTGGGGTGCCACTGTCGATAAATGTACTCGGGCGACCATTTCCGGTTGTTGACCACGTAAAGGGGTTTGAAACTAGCATTGATGATGGGGTATTCCTTTTCGAGCAAGTCCCTGGGATCATGATATTCTGACTGCCAAAGCATAACGATGACGTCATTGGGGATCTGTAATTCTCCTCTTTCTCCAAAGCCGGCCCATACGATCGTCTGTTTCCCCTGGCGTTTAACGAACTCATTCATCCGGATCAGAAAATGCAGAAACAGCTCGTGCATATTCGGTAGCTGATGCTCGGCCATATAAGCGAGCATATCCGGATCATCCTCCATACCTCCAAAAAAGGCTTCGTCGCCTCCAATGTGGATATAAGGGGAATGAGAAAAAACCGATGCGACCTCGCCAATGATCGTTTCCAATGCCCGATAGGTCTCTTCCCTGCCCATTGTAATGGTGTAAGGATTTTTTTCCGGCATCTGGATACCGAACAGCTCCGGCATTTTTGCGACAAACTGTGAAGAATGCCCCGGAACGTCAATTTCGGGTACTAAAATAACTCCCCGTTCATAGGCGTATTCATTGAGCGCCAACAGCTGATCTTTGGTATAGGAATGTCCTTCCGTAGCCAGTTGAGGATAGGCATCGGACGGAAAAGAAAACGCGGAATCATCCGTCAGGTGAAGGTGGAGATAATTGATCTTATACCAGCGGCACAGGTCAATGATCCGGCGGATGGTTTCGGGGCGGTGCCAGGCTCGAGCTACATCCAGCATTATGCTCCGGTAGGTATAATCCGGCTGATCCCGAACTACTATTTTAGGGAGGCTCATTTTGGCATCCGCTGCCTGCCAAAGTGTCGTCAGGGCTGACGCCAGAGCCAGGTAGCTTCCCCCGTTAATCTGGATATCATCGTCTATGTTAATAGCGTAAGCATCCTCATACATATCCCGATTAAGATCTATACGTAAGGTAACGGTATGTTCCCTTCGCTCCTTATCAAACAGCATTTGATAATCCTCGTCGATTACCTTTTTTAGCGGCTGAAGCTGTGGGTCCTTAATTTCCAAGCTGAGGCCCTTCGAAAAATCCAGCCGCCCGGGGATGATCAGAACCTCTTGCGGAATAGGCACCAAAGCCGGGGGCCCTGGATTGAATGGTTGAGTGCAAGTGCTACAGCAAATAGCAAGAACGGTAGCCAGAGCTACATGGAACCAATAGGTTTTCATTAGCGGCAGTGATTTTCTATACAGTCTTACGGGTAGATTTAATCAGTTCATTAGCAAATCAGTCAAAAAGAACCATAATAATACGACGAAAGTAATTGAATTCAATCCCTATTATGTTAAAGGCAAACCAATGAACCATTTTGCAAAGCTATCAAGTATTCCAATCCGAATCCCAAAAAACAGGATACTGTGGACCGCTAAATATAATAAGAAGATAAGAGGAAACACCCACCTCCCATTTTTTTGTTTTCGTTCAATAATCATTAAAGTAATGAGGAGGGCATAAACAACCAGAGCAGTTACCAGATAAGGCGCGCCCACATCAAAGTAGTTTCTGATGACCCTCAACAGGGACGGCTCAATAAACACAATGCCGGTCGCAATCATTGCCCGTGCATGAACAGAAACGTTCTTCCGGTATCTCATGGCTATAAAATAAGCCGTGCCTAAGATGATCAAGTCCTTGAAAGGCACCAGTAATTTAAATCCCAGGTAGTCTTCATCCAAAGAATGTCGACTATGTACCAATAACAAAACCGATATAAAAACCAGTGAAATCAATACATATGATGATTTCCCTATTTGCCGGTGCAGTTTAAACTTTTTCTTCTTGATCAGAATTGGTTGTACGATCACCATCGAGATCCACAGGAAAGCAATAACGGCATGAAAGTGAAAATAAAAATTGAGGCCTTCTGAATGGACAAAGAATTTAGAAAAGTAAGAGTTCCAAAATCCCAGAAAAACTAAAATGAGCAGACCGGCAAGGAAGTATCCTGCATTTTCAAACTGTAGGCTTTTGGGGGTTGACATGGTTCTGGTGTTATTTGTGATTAAATAGTGGTTTTTGTTAGTCAGTAAGGACATAAACTATACTTAAAGGTAATTCGCCGCCCTTCGGCAGCGAATCACCTTTAAATATTTTTGTCCAATTACTTACATCTTCAAAATACTTAAAAAAAGAATAGCATTGCTAAAATATTGAAGGGTACCTCAGCAAAAGCTGAGGTAAATTAGAGGTGCAACCAAATTATTTCCATTTTTTCAGTCAAATACCCTCAAAGATGTCAGCTTTCACCCGATTTTTTCCCATCTACCTAACATTAGTTGTTCTGATTTTTTCCTGCGAAAATCCTAATCAAAATGCAGTCTATCAATCCGGTTCAAGTGAACCGGCAGGCTCTACTGACTGGCTCTATGCCGACTTACCCTTCGACATGCCGCGAGTGCAGGAGCCCCAATTTCCGGATTTCGAAGTAAAGCTGACGGACTTTGGAGCGGTAGGAGACGGCAACACTAAAAATACAAAGGCCTTCGTCGATGCTATTAATAAGCTGTCAGAGCAAGGCGGCGGCACCCTCATCATCCCCCGCGGCATCTGGCTGACCGGCCCGATTACGCTAAAAAGCAATATTCGTATTCATACAGAAGCAGGTGCCCTGGTGAAGTTCAGCGACGACAAAGATGACTATCCCCTGGTGGCCACCAGCTTCGAAGGGTTGGAGACTTACCGCTCTACCTCGCCCATCAATGGCCTTAATTTGGAAAATATCGCCTTCACCGGAAAGGGGATTTTCGATGGGTCGGGTGACGCCTGGCGCCATGTAAAAAAAGACAAAATGGCTCCCGGTTCCTGGAAAAAACTCGTGAATTCAGGCGGCGTACTGAGCGATGACGGGCGCATCTGGTACCCCTCCGAGGAATATAAAAAAGGCGACACTGCCGGCAACTTCAACGTGCCCGACCTGAGCACCAAAGAGCAATTCGAATCCATCAAGGACTACCTCCGCCCGGTAATGGTCAGTCTGGTGAAATGCAAGAAGGTATTGCTCGACGGGCCGACCTTCCAAAATTCTCCGGCCTGGAATATCCACCCACTGATGTGCGAGGATGTGATCATTCGCAACCTGACCGTCCGCAATCCCTGGTACTCTCAAAACGGAGACGGCCTGGACCTGGAATCCTGCAAGAATGCATTGATTTATAATAATACCTTTGATGTGGGTGATGATGCCATTTGTTTTAAATCCGGCAAAAACGAAGACGGGCGAAAGCGGGGTATGCCTACGGAAAATGTGATCGTCTCACACAATGTGGTTTATCATGGCCATGGAGGCTTTGTGGTGGGCAGCGAAATGTCGGGAGGCGTTCGGAACGTCAAAGTATCCGATTGTACTTTTATCGGTACGGACGTTGGACTGCGGTTTAAGAGTACCCGCGGGCGTGGTGGGGTAGTGGAGAATATTCATATTTCAAACATCGACATGATCGAAATCCCTACCGAAGCGATCCGCTTCAATCTTTTTTACGGTGGCAACTCACCTATTCTCGAAAGCGACCAGGAAGCCGAAACGGAAGCCAGAGACGAGACGCTGGTACCGGTTACAGAAGAAACCCCTTCTTTCAGAAACATTCACATGAAAAACATCAAGGTGTCCCGTTCGCATACAGCCGCTAAATTTCAGGGGCTTCCAGAGATGAATCTTCAGAATGTCACCTTGGAAGACGCTGTTTTCGAAACGCGTTTCGGTATTACAGTGATCGACGGGGATCGCATTAACTTCCGGGATATTAAGCTTGAGCAAGAAGAAGGACCGGGCTTGACATTTTACAACACCAAAAACAGCAGTGTAGAAGAAATGACCTTTGCTAATGAGCAGGAAAACTGGGTAAGGGTGCTTGGGAAATTATCTTCGGACCTACAGCTATCCATAGAAGGGCTCTCTTCTTCGAAAGTCGTCTATGGGCAGGGAGCCGGGGAAAAATCAATAATTGATTGATGGGAGGCGCTCCCATCAATCAATTATCAATCCCTTATTGTTTTCATTGGGCTCCAGCAAATCCCACAGATTTCCATACAGGTCCTCAAAGACTGCCACTTTGCCATAGGGGAACTCTTGTGGCGGTCGGACAAATTGGACCTTTTTTGCTTTTAGTTTTTCGTAATCCCGCTCAAAATCATCTGTGAAAAGAAAAAGGAAAACTCTTCCTCCTGTTTGATTGCCAATGCTTCGTGCTTGTTCCTCATTGGCCGCCTTTGCTAATAACAAAGTACATTCTTTAGCGCCAGGTGGAGCGACTATCACCCATCTCTTCTCATCATCCAGGTAGGTATCCTCTAACAACTTAAACCCAAGGGTATTGGTATAAAAATCAATCGCTTCATCATAATCTTTTACCACCAGGGCGATGTGGGCAATTCTTTGATACATACAATGTCTTGTTTACTTATTTTTCATCGATTTATAATTATCGTGCAAGCCCTCTCCCTTCATGATATTCGGAAGGTATTTTTCTATTCTTGATGTTCGGGTTTTAGATTGCTTAGGCGCGGAAAAATAAAGAATATAGCCTCTTTGCCGTCCTTTTGTAAGTGCTTTAAAGGCTTCTTCGAAGTCAGGATCTTCCTCAAATTTCTGCAGTAATTCGTCCGGCATTGGCTCCAGCTCCTTTTTGAATGGAACCTTTAAGCCTTTCTTTTCTATTTCAATCGCCTGCTGGATGTAGGATTTTATTTGAGATTCCTGGTCAAAAATATCTTGTACCTCAGTAAATCGGAGCTGACGGGCAGCCTGTGAGCTTTTGCCGGGAGCAAGCAGCATTTTATGTGTATCCTTTAACAGAGTACCTTTGAAAAAAGAGATGAAAGCATAGTCCTTAAAAGCCGAAACGATCAACACATTACTATCCCCGAGGGTATAGCATGGCTGAGACCATTTATACTCTTCCTTCAGCTCAGTGTCCAGCACTATTTTCCTTAATGCAATCAACTCTTCCTGCCAGCTATGGACTTTGCATTGAGGCGTTTGATAATGCTCGCAGCGACCGCATCCTTCGAGCAGATAGGTGTCGACATGAGGATTCATTTTTTTCATTTATTAAAAAATATTTGGTTGCTTACTCATTTCAAAAACGAGTTCACCGCCATTTACAATGTCCTGATGAGATAATAGATTGTCTTCCAAAATACGCCCATTTACAGTAACACTCTTAACATAAACGTTTTCTTTACTTTGATTAATCGCTTTGATGCTTAAGGTTTTACCATTGCTCAGATGAATAATTGCTTCTTTAACCAAAGGGCTTCCTAAGGCATAATCTGTTGAGCCCGGCGTTACCGGATAAAAGCCTAAGCTGCTAAAAATGTACCAGGCACTCATTTGTCCGGCATCGTCGTTTCCACATAATCCCTCCACGCCTGGGCCATACATATTATCCATGATCATACGCACTCGAGATTGCGTTTTTTCGGGATGCCCGGTCCAATTGTACAGGTACGGAATATGGTGTCCCGGTTCGTTGCCATGCACGTAATTCCCAATGATACCGTCCCGGGTGATGTCCTCATGCTTTTCAATGTATTTTTCCTCTATTTCCATTGTAAAAAGGGAGTCCAGCCGTTCTGTCATCCGCTCTTTTCCTCCCATTATCTCTACCATGTCCTCTATGTTTTGAGGGACATACAAGCCGTAATTCCAGGCATTTCCTTCGATAAAACCTTGTCCATGGGTGTCCATTGGGTCAAAGTTTTCCCGAAATCTCCCATCAGCCAGTTTGGGGCGCATAAATCCAATGCCCGGATCGTATACATTTTTATAATACTCCGAACGCTTTAAAAATTCTTTTTCTACGGGATCCTCCCCCAGCCGCTTGGCCATCTGCGCAATGCACCAATCATTGTAAGCGTATTCCAAGGTTTTAGAAACGGAGGAATGGCTCAGATCATCCGGAACGTAGTGGTAGTCTATGTATTCCCCTAAGCCATCAAAATATCTCACATGAGCCGTATTCACAGAGGCTTGTAAGGCACGCCGGGGGTCAAAATCACCTACGTTTTTTGCCATAGCGTCCGCAATGACCGAAGTGGCATGATACCCGATCATACACCAGTTCTCGTTAGCATAATGCGACCAAATAGGAAGCATTTTATGAACGCTCTCATCGTGATGGGCCAGCATGCTTTTTATCATATCGTTATTGCGTTCGGGCTGTGTGATATTGAATAGAGGATGCAGGGCTCGGTAAGTGTCCCAAAGGGAAAAAATCGTATAGTTGGTAAAGCCTTCGGATAGATGAATATTTTGGTCCAGTCCCCTGTATTGTCCGTCCACATCCTCATATAAAATAGGCGACAGATTCGTATGATACATGGCGGTGTAAAAAGTAGTTTTATCCGCTTCCGACAAGGTGGTTACTTCTATTTTAGAGAGTTCTTTGTTCCATTTCGCCCTTGTTTCTTCACGCGTTTTGTCAAAATCCCAATGGGGGATTTCAACCTCCATATTCTTCAGCGCTCCGGCTGTGCTGACTGGAGAGAGGGCGAACTTGACCTTGATCTTTTCGCCTTCAGCAGCATCAAAATTAAAATAGGCTCGCAGGTCTTTCCCTGCCATTTCCGGAAAATTCTCCGATTGATTAAAGCGCCGGTAAAAACCATCATAGATTTCCTTATTGTATTTCTTGTGCCCATAACTTTTGAAAGCTTTGGAGAACTGCATGGCAAAAAACACCTTTTTGGTACGCGCCCAGCCCTTGGTTTGCCTGTAGCCGGTCACTAAGGAATCATTTTCCACGCGTAGGAAGGTCCATACATTTTTATTGTCGTGATGATAAACATTATACACCAGGTCGAGTAGAATGTGCGCATCGGCAGACTCAGGGAAAGTATATTGATGGAAACCCACTCGTTCGCTGGCAGTGAGTTCCGCTTGGATCTCGTAGCTGTCCAGGGCCACTTGATAATAAGCGGGGGATGCCTCTTCCTTCTCATGTGAAAAAACAGAATAGAAGCCTTTATTTCCGTCTGGAGTTTCGATGGGGTCTAAGACTAAATCCCCGACCGTAGGCATCAGCAACATATCTCCCAGGTCGGAATGGCCTGTGCCGCTAAAATTGGTATGTGCAAAACCAAGGATGGTCGTATCGCGATATTGATAGCCCGCACAGTATTCATAGGTTTCGGGATTATAGCTTCCATCCTCCCGGAACATGGTTTCAAAATTGGTTTGCGGACTCAATTGCACCATCCCAAAAGGAGCAGTGGCTCCTGGAAATACATGTCCCATTTTGCTGGTCCCGATAAAGGGGTTTACATACTTTGTAAAATCTGGAAGGGGCTTATTGGAAGATTTATGAGTCTCCAATTCCTTGCTACATGAATTCAAGAATAGCACACAGGTAAGTAGAAGTATTCGTTTTTTCATAATACCTCTAAAGGTAAAGGTTTTCCCTTATGGGATAGCATTGAGTGAACTACCACCCCCAAAGGAGGTGGCTTCAAGAGCCGGTTTGGGCCATAGGCCCAGGCCCGCTCCTGAACTTTCGACGCTTCTCTGTGATTGGCAAACCTCCACTCAGGCTCGACTTACTTTCA